>CAZVRN010000123.1:0-8431 GCA_964629485.1 uncultured Thermodesulfobacteriota bacterium
CGCTGTCGATCTGGCGATGGCACTCAGGTTTGGGGCGGAGATGAAACTCGACCTAATCACGATAGATGGTGCACCAGGAGGAACAGGAATGAGTCCCTGGCCAATGATGAACGAATGGGGAATCCCCACATTCTATCTGCAATCGCTGATGTATCAGATGGCGAAACGTCTGGAAGAGAAGGGCGCTTTCGTGCCTGACATCGGCATGGCTGGCGGATTCTCTCTGGAAGATCACGTTTTCAAGGCCCTTGCCCTGGGAGCCCCTTACTGTAAGGCCGTCTGCATGGGTCGCGCCCTGATGATCCCCGGCATGGTCGGCAAGAATATCGGCCGATGGCTTGACGGCGAGGACGGCGGTCTGCCCAAGAGTGTTTCCAAGTTTGGCGTGACTAAGGAAGAAATCTTTTTCTGTTATGAGGATTTGCGGGAGAAATTCGGGTCCGATGTTGACAATTTCCCCCTGGGGGCGATCGGTGTGTACAATGTGGGAGAAAAGATCAAAGTCGGTCTCCAGCAGCTTATGGCCGGCGCCCGAAAGTGGAAGGTGGAATACATATCTCGAAACGACCTTGCTTCCTTGACTGAGGAATGCGCCCGGGTGACTGATATTCCTTACATCATGGATGCTTACCGTGAAGAGGCCCTGGAGATTATAGACGCTGGTCCCGGGAAAGACCAAGTCGCTGCCGGTTAATGTCACAACCGAGGCCTTTTAAGAATCGGTAATTTTGCTGAAATCGCGGAAGCCTGACAATGAGTTCGGCTAAAGGACGAAGTTCTTAAAAAACTCTCGAACCAGGATTCATCCATAACATAATAAGGGGACCATTAATTGGTCCCCTTTTTTATTGCCACAACTATTTTGTATTGCTATAGTTCTGTTCTTGATCTGACAATTTTGTCAGACCCTAGCGTGGAGTAGGACTGGATCAAGCTGGAAATCCGCCTTTTTTAAAATGGTGATCAGGCGGACTTCTTTTGATAGTTGTAGTTATTTTAAGATGTTGCCAATAATGTATATTCGAAGACGGAGAATAAAAACAACCTTGGCACAAAAATTGTTTCATCTGGTGCCAAGGCCTGGGGACGGGCTTGAAAACGCGGGGATTGGCGGCTTTTCCGTGGAGCAGGAAAACCTGTCCGGGATTTTTGAGGCTAAACCGGTCTTGCTGAAAAAATAATTTGATCAAAACCGGTAATTTTTATGTCCAAAGATAAGATAAGAATTGTGGTGCGGGGCTGTCATAACCAGGCCCCATTTTTAACCTTGGTGAAAAATACCAGCCCTGATCTGCCTCCTGAGGTTGAGCCGGGTCTTTTGCCTTGCAGCGGCAAGGTTGAACCTCACCTGCTTTTAAAAATGTTTGAACAGGGAGTGGATGGTGTATTGGTCATTGCCTGTCCCGAGGGAGCCTGCCGTTTTGTGGAAGGGAACTTGAGAGCGGTCAAACGCGTGGCTTACGCGCAGAAATGGCTTATAGAGCTGGGCCTGGAACCGGCTCGCCTCGAGTTTCATATGATGGCCCCCGATCAATCAGAAGACGTAAGCGAGATCATTCGCGCCTTTTACGCGGCCATATGTGAGCTCGGTCCCACACGGCTCATCGGAAAAAATAGTTAAAAGAGATAGTATATGATTGTTGCTGAAAAAAAACCATTAGCCGAAATCAAGGCCTCTTTGGGTCAAGCCCGGCGGATTCTTTTGGTCGGCTGCAATACCTGCGTGGCCGAATGTGCGGCCGGCGGTCCCAAGGAAACAGCCATGATGGCCTCGGCCCTGCGCATCGCCTACGAGCAAGCCGAAGAAGAAGTTGAAATTCGCGAGGCTTCTCTGGATCGCCAGTGTGTTCATGAATTCCTGGATGAGATCGGAGAGGAAATCAAGCGGACGGAAGCCGTTCTTTCTCTGGCCTGTGGAGCCGGCGTACAGGCCCTGGCGCGTTTCTATCCGAAATCCGTGATTGTTCCGGCCCTGAACACCCAGTTCATCGGCACGACCGTGGAAGCCGGTGTATGGGCTGAGGACTGCTCGGGCTGCGGGGACTGCAAGTTAGCTTACTACGCTGCTGTCTGTCCCATTACCCGCTGTTCCAAAAAATTGCTCAACGGCCCCTGCGGCGGCTCCCATGATGGAAAATGCGAGGTTTCGCCGGATTTGGACTGCGCCTGGCAGTTGATCTATGACCGCCTGGCCGCGATCAATCAACTGGATCGCCTCAAGGAATTCGTTCCGCCCAATGACTGGTCGAATTCGCAATCCGGCCGGCCGCGGGTCATTATCAGGGAGGATCGCCGCCTATGAACCCTGTAAGTCGGTTAGCCTCGGTTTTATCGTCAGGACGTTTCGCAGTCACCGCGGAGTGCGGCCCCCCGCAGGGCGCTGACTCCCAGCCCCTTCAGGAGAAAGGGAAGCTGATCAGGGAGGCGGTCGACGCGGTCAACGTGACCGACAACCAGACCGCGGTCGTTCGTCTTTCTTCCCTGGCGTCTGCTGTTGTTTTAAAGGAATTGGGTATAGAGCCGGTTCTTCAGATCGTGACCCGCGACCGCAACCGAATTGCCCTCCAGTCCGATCTGCTCGGAGCCTCAGCCCTGGGCATTCGCAACGTGCTCTGTCTCACCGGTGACCACCAGAGCTTCGGCAACCAGAAGGCCGCTCTGGGGGTCTATGATCTCGATTCGATTCAGCTCGTTTACGCGGCCCGGACCATGAGGGACCACGGGCGGCTTCTGGACGGGACAGAGCTTGCGGCAAGTCCAAAGCTGTTTATCGGTGCGGCGGCCAATCCCTTCGCCGACCCGTTGGGGTTTAGAGTCACGCGCCTGGCCAAGAAAATTTTTGCCGGTGTTGATTTTATTCAGACGCAGTGCATTTATGATACGGACAGGTTCGAAGCCTGGCTGCATGAGGCGCGCGAAGAGGGGTTGACCGAGCAGGTATATATTCTAGGCGGAATTACACCGTTCAAATCGGCTCGCATGGCTGAATACATGAAGGAAAAAGTGGCCGGGATCGAGGTGCCTGAGGCGGTCTTAAAGAGGATTAAGGGCGTTCCGGCTAAACAGCAGGCCGCGGAAGGAATTAAGATGGCCGTGGAGACCATCGAGTGGCTGAAGGACCTTGACGGCGTGGCCGGTCTTCATCTCATGGCCATCGGCTGGGAGGAAAAGGTTCCGGAGATTCTTGAAGCCTCGGGCCTGACCCCTCGCGATGAACCCGGCGGGACAGACGCTAAAGATGCCTAGAAAGTACCATATAGATACCAGGCCCTCCCCGACACGCCACCGGGTCCCCGGACGCGTGTCCCTGATAGATTGGGAGGAAGGATGTCTCAAATGCACGGTCTGCGTTAAGCAGAAATGCGTGTATGGAGTTTTCAAGGATCGCCGTATTGATCCGGTCTCCCTGGCCGACACCGCGGACATGCTCTGCAGGCACTGTTACCAGTGCGTTCAAGGCTGCCCCAACAGGCTCATCTCCAAATCGATCAATCCCGAGTACGAGATGATGGGTGATGACTACTGGACCCCGGCTATTCTTACCCAGCTTTACAGCCAGGCCGAGACAGGCAAGATTCCAGTCTCCGGAGCCGGTTATGCCGGTCCTTTCTCTGGAATCGGTTTCGATTCCATGTGGACGGATATGTCGGAGATTGTTCGCCCCACCCGCGACGGAATCCATGGCCGGGAGTATATAAGCACCATCACCGACCTGGGCGGCAAACCTCCTTTTCTGACCTTTTCCCCGGACGGCCAGTTGAACTTGGTCCAGGCCTCTTCCGTGGAAATTCCCGCGCCTTTCATCCTGGCCGCACCGGAAGACCGCCGCGTCTCTCCCGGCCTGCGTACTGCTTTGGCCGAGGCGGCTTGCGATTTGGGCACTCTTTTCCTCGTCCCGGTGCACGACATGGACGAAAGTTACGGCCGGGTTAAACCGCACCTCATGCCTCGCCTGAATAAGGGGGCCCTCTGGCCCGATCTTGAAGCATACCAACAATTCAAGGCGGTTGAGATAGATTACTGGCCCGGCCTTAACAGATGGCTCGATGTTTTTGAAAAAACGAATCATCACACCGTGGTTTCGGTGCGCCTGCCCTTTTCTCCCGGCTTTACCGATTGCCTTGAGCCCTTGGTGAACTCCGGGGCGGGTATACTGCATCTGACCGCGGACAATCAGGGCCGCGGTTTCGGTTTTGGGTCCGGCGCGCAGGACGCGCCTCTGCTCATTGATCTCATCCGCGAAGCCCATTTTCATCTGGTGGATTTGAATGTGCGTGATGAAGTCACCATTCTTATAAGCGGCGGGATTGCCTTGGCCGAGCATGTGGCCAAGTCCATTGCCTGCGGGGCGGATGCCGTTGTCGTGGATTTGGCTTTATGGGCCGCTTTGGAGTGCCGGGTATGTCATGACTGCCTGGGGCAGGATGTTTGTCCGGTGGATATTGAGGGGGCCCCGGTTGGCTGGGCCAGGCAAAGGATGGTGAACCTGATCGGCGCGTGGCATAATCAGCTTCTCGAGGTGCTCGGGGCAATGGGTCTGCGGGAAATTCGCCGCCTGAGAGGCGAATTAGGCCGTGTCATGTTTTTTGAACAACTGGAGGAGGAGGCCTTTGGCCCCATATTTGGGCGGCGAAAGACAAAAAAAACGATAGAAAGACGATGAACCCGGAAATAAAAAAAACTCCATCAAGATATCGGAACCCCTTAAGTAAATTCAAGGTTACTCGGACCAGCGCCTGTGTAAACTGCCTTACCTGTGTGAAAACCTGTCCGCATGACGTTCACCGGGCCAGCGGCGGCAAGATACAGATGCCGCGGGAACATCTCTGTCATGGTTTCGCTTGTATGGATAAGGATTATTATTGCGTTGATAAGTGTCCTCAAAAAGCCCTGCGCTTGACTCTCAACCCGATTTATGAGGTCCTGGGGGATCGGCGCTGGACAGCGGACCTGCTTCTTTCAACGTGGCACATGGCCGAAACCGCCCAAACGCCTCAGAATGGCCTTGAATACAAAATAGGCAGCTCTGGTGGGGGATTTGACAGAATTGAGGTGATTTTACCCGAAAAAAAGACTAACCCGGTGAAAAAAGAAGATATTTCTACCAGGGTCCTCCTCAATCGCCGTGACGACGGACGTCCCAAACTTGAAATTGGAATCCCTTTTTACGGGGGAGGCATGTCCTTTGGGTCGGTCAATCTGTCAACCATGCTTTCCCGGGCCCGCGCTTACTCCGCCTGGGAGAGTCTCGTTTGCACCGGGGAAGGCGGTTTCCCTGAGGCCTTGATTCCATACCGGCATGCCGTGATCACTCAGGTGGCCACCGGGCTCTTCGGCGTCCGGGAGGAGACCATACAGCAGGTCCCCATGGTGGAGTTCAAATACGCCCAGGGAGCCAAGCCGGGATTGGGGGGCCATCTTCTGGGAGATAAGGTCACACCGGCTGTGGCTAAGATGAGAGAGGCTGTTCAGGGCAGCTCCCTGTTTTCGCCGTTTCCGTTCCACAGCGTGTATTCCATCGAGGATCACCAAAAGCATATTGACTGGATCAAGCAGGTAAACCCCGCGGCCGTGATCTCGGTAAAGGTCTCCACGCCCAGTGACGTGGACATGGTCGCTGTGGGTTCCTATTACGCCGGAGCGCACGTCATTCACCTCGACGGCTCTTATGGAGGGACCGGGGCTGCGCCGGATATCGCGAAAAAGAATATCGCCATGCCGATTGAGTATGCCATCCCCAAGGTCCATCGGTTCCTGTGCCAGGAAGGGGTCCGGGACAAGATCACCCTCATTGCCAGCGGCGGGCTGCGCACGGCTCATGACGTGGCCAAGGCCATCGCTTTGGGGGCTGACGGGGTTGTCATCGGCACGGCGGACATGGTCGCCCTGGAATGTCTTCGCTGCCACAACTGCGAGAGCGGACGCGGCTGTCCCCGGGGGATTGCCACCACCGATCCGGAACTCAGGCTGATGCTGGACGAAGATTGGGGTGCACAGCGATTGATCAACCTTTACGCCTGCTGGCGTGATCAGCTTATTGAAATCTTAGCTAAATTAGGCATGAAAAGCATCGGCGAACTGGTCGGGCGAACTGATTGCCTGAGACACCTGGACTATGAGTCGTCCGATGAGGAATAAAAAAATGATCGTTCGGAAATCAGACAGTCACCGTGTAATAGAATCATTCATTGAGGCCAGAAGACCCTTGGCCCGGCTGGCGCCTCCCAGGTCAGCGCTCAATCTCGAGGAAGAAGGCGGCTGCGGTGTAACCGGCTTTGCCTCAAGCGTCAAGGTCAAAGGCCGGCATATCTTTGAACCTTCCCGGCAGATGCATAATCGCGGCAATGGCAAGGGCGGCGGTATCGCCGCGCTGGGGCTCGACCATGAGGGCCTCGGTGTTTCACCCGATATTTTGGCCGAAGATTATATCCTTCAGGTGGCCTTCCTGGATTTGAACTGCCGCCAGGCCGTGGAAGACAAGTATATCAAACCTTACTTTCACATAGATAACATTACATCCCTGACCCCGGTCGCGGATTATCAGGATATCGAAGGACTTGAAATCCGTCCGCCGGACGTGGTTCGTTATTTTATACGCGTCAAAAGGCCCCTGCTTCAGGATTTTATCATAAAAAAAGGCCTGCGCTTTACCGCAGACCGCGAAGCCGAGGATGAGTTCGTTTACCAGAATACCTTTCGGCTTAACAGCGAATTTTACGCCTCAGGCAAACAGAAGGCTTTTGTCCTCTCCCACGGCCGCAACCTGATCGTGCTCAAGGCGGTCGGGTACGCGGAACACGTGGTGCAGTATTACCAGCTCGATGACCTTAAGGCCTACGCCTGGATCGCTCACCAGCGCTTCCCGACCAAAGGACGGGTCTGGCACCCCGGCGGAGCACATCCTTTCGTCGGCCTGAACGAGGCCCTGGTTCACAACGGAGATTTTGCCAATTATCAAAGCATTGTCGATTACCTGCGGCAGCGGAACATCTTCCCGCTTTTTATGACCGACACCGAGGTCAGTGTTCTGCTTTTTGATTTATTGACCCGCGTCTACAAATACCCACTGGAATATGTCATTGAAGCCCTGGCTCCGACAAGCGAGATGGACCTGGACCGGCTGGCAAAAGAAAAGCAGGAAACCTATTCCATGGTCCAGTCAAGCCACATCCATGGTTCACCGGACGGCCCCTGGTTTTTTATCATCGCCCGGAATAACGTTAAGGACCGGTCCTTTCAACTGATAGGCGTGACCGATACATCCATGCTCCGGCCGCAGGTCTTCGCTTTTATGGATGGAGAGGTGAAGGTCGGGCTGATTTGCTCGGAAAAACAAGCCATTGACGCCACGCTGAGGAGCCTGGCTGATGAGGACCCCCGTTTCGGCCGGGTCGCCGACGCTTACTGGAATGCACGCGGCGGCTCTTACACGGACGGCGGCGCTTTTATCTTCAATATCAAGCCGAACGGCCATGAGCAGGCTGATTTCGTTTGTACGGACAAGTTCGGCCAGCCGTTTACTGTTCCCGAATATCAGAAACCCTGCGTCTGGCCGCGTCCATCTGTGACAGCCTCTCCGGATATGGTTTCGAAAATGGAGCCTCTGCTGGCTTCGGGTGATGCCATGGGTTTGTTTCAGTCGGTTAGAGCCGACCTGGCTCATCCGGGTTACGATAGATTTATCGGGGCTGTCCAGTGGCTGAAGGAGGCCGCCGCAGAGGGCGATCAGAACAAGGAAACGGCCCTCGAAGCCCTGACCCTGCTTTTGGACCGGCGTTATGATCCTCATGATAAGCGTCGGCGCTCGCTCCTGGAGATCCTCGGCCGGGCCATTGATGATATCCTGCTTTCCACCCCCTTAATAGACACTGAACCGGTCAGCCGCTATGCCCGCATTGACTTCGCCGGCCGGGACCTTCTCGCCCCGCCTAAAGGCAAACAGGAAATTCTGGTTATTGACACCTTTGATTTCGCTCCTGAAGGATATGACGCGGACGCGCGGCTCCAGGTTAAAGCCTATAATTTAGGATGGAGGCGGTTTATCTGCTTTCGCTATCGCGGCCAGCGATTCGCGGCCAACGGGTTGGGGGCAAATACGGACCAGGTCCATTTCGACATCTATGGCAGTTCCGGAGATTACCTGGCCTCGGGCGTTGACGGCCTTCAGATTCACGTCCATGGAAACGGACAGGATCAACTCTGCCAGATCATGAAACGAGGCAAGCTGGTCGTATACGGGGACGTGGGCCAGGCCTTTATGTACGGCGCTAAAGGCGGCGAAGCTTATATCCTCGGCAACACGGCCGGGAGACCCCTGATCAACGGAGTCGGACGGCCGCGGGTTGTTATTAACGGGACGAGCCTGGACTATCTGGCCGAATCTTTTATGGCCGGCGATCCCTTTAACGAGGGCGGTTTTGTCATCCTGAAT
>CAZVRN010000124.1:0-8426 GCA_964629485.1 uncultured Thermodesulfobacteriota bacterium
GCCCGAAATGGGCCAGATGGTAACTTCGTTTCTTTTGCAGAGGTCTCAAAAGAAAGTCATCGAGCTTATCAAGGCCGGGCGAAGGGAATTAGACTTACAAAAAAGGCAAAAGATATATTGGGAACTCGAAAAGGTGCTTTACGAGGATTATACCGACGTCTGGGTAGGCTGGGAACTTGATATTGTGGCCTACCGCAAGGTGGTACAGGGATATAACCATAGGATGATGCTTCAGTCCCGGGAGGCCTACAGCAAGACCCATCCCACCTGGTTCAAGGACGGCCATCCGTAAAGAGCAGGGTTTGTTTTAAACAAGCCGGTTTTTCAGCAAGGGCGGGCTGCACGGCCCGCTCTTACCTTTTTCCCCTTTCCCTTCAGCGCCGCCTTTAACAGTTTAAAGCGGTATCAGTTCATCAATCTTGCCGGGCCTAGCTTTATCGCATTCTCCGGGCAAACCTCGTGACAGCAAAAACATCGAATGCACTTTGAATAATTCACCACGGCGGTTTCGTCTTCGACTGCGATTGCGCTTTTGGGGCAAATCGCTTCGCACTCCCCGCACCCGATGCATTTATCTGTAACAATAGGGCTCTTGCCGGGCGCTTTTGCCCCGGTTAACAGGTGTTCGGCCGTGGTCGGCAGCCTGAAATCCTTAATGCCCACATCTTCAGGCTTAAGGAGGGGGTATTCAATCTTTTCCGGCCACAAACGCCGAATTTTCGCCCTTTTCAAGATCGGTATATCCACAGGTTCTATCCCGATAATCTCACAGGCGGATATGTCTGCGGCCACAGGGTCGCGGGACGCCAAAACGCATCCAAGCTCGATCGGCTCGCCGCTGCCCGGCCCCTGGCCCTGCATCCCCAGGATGCCGTCCATAATAACCAGATCAGGCTTCACCGCGGTGAGCACGTCGAGCAGCATATCGGCGAAGGAGGTTCGCCGGGGGAACCGGGCGTGATACCTTGCCTTCAAAAGCCCTGGAATGGCCCCATACATGTTCTTGCAGGCCAGGGTCATATACTGGAATGAATGTGTCTTCAGCTTGGGCAGGGCTATGACCTTGTCAGCCTTCAGGATGTAATTGCAAACCAACGACTTTTTTAACTTCACGGCCCCCGGGAGGTCCAGTTTCCTGGTGCCCGTATCATAATTCAAGGGTATATTTTCCATATCCGCCATTCTTTTGAGTCCCGAACGGTCGTATGCCTTGGCGAGGGTTCTTTTTGAAAACAGACCTGACGGGGAATCACCGATATAGGGATGCCCCCCGGCCTTTCTTACTGCTTTAGCCGCGGCTCTCACAATTTCAGGGTGGGTTGTTACTGCTTTTTCAGGCTCCCTGGCCGAAAGGAGATTGACTTTTAATAGCACCCTGTCGCCCTCTTCAATAAAGCGCTTCATACCTCCCAGCGGCTCTAAAAGCGGCTCGATTGCAACTTCGGAATATGTTGCCTTGAGTATGCTGACCTTGGCCATTTTTTCCCTCTGCCGTTAAATTTAAAACACTTTACGGAAGTCATCGGAAATCATAATAGGTTCTATTATTCCCTCTTGCAAGAACAAGTTCGCCCGGGTCGGTATACCTGGTTATAAGACAAACCATGGAAACATGATACCCCCCTCGACCCCCAAGTTTCTTTAGCTTAAACTGTTAGCAACAAATAATTTGTCCGCTTATTCCATTTCTCCTGTAACAACTCCGCCCGTCTCATGGTCCCCACCTCCCAGGATTCCATTTCGACCGGACAGTTTATCTGCTCCCAACATTTTGTAGAAGCCTTGACAGACGATTATGCTTGTGTTTTAATTTTTATCGTGGGTAGCCCTGAAGGGCTTTAATAGGGAAGACGGTGCGAATCCGTCGTGGACCCGCCGCTGTAACCGGGGACGAAAGCCGCATGAGGCCACTGCCTTAAGAAGGCGGGAAGGCGCGGCCGGTAGGAAAATCCGGAAACCAGAAGACCTGCCCACGGTGATGTGTCAAGTCTTGGCCCCCGCGGACCGGGGTTGGAAGGCTTACCTTAACCGAGGATGAAAAACGGCATCCCCGGGCTGAATTTTTATTGGCCCGGGGATTTTTTTGGTTCGTTGTTTAAGGAAACCGGCTTGAAGAAAATTCAAGACAAAAAAAGCCGCTTTTGGAAATGAGTGCGCCGAATCAAGGGAAGGGAGTGAAAAGCTTCCGCCGCCCCGCGACTGTAATCGGGACGAAAGCCGCATGAGGCCACTGCCTTAAGAAGGCGGGAAGGCGCGGCCGGTAGGATGAACGAGAGCCAGGAAACCTGTATCGGACGCGAAAAAACCAATTTTCCCCGAGGGGGGAGAAGGGAGTAAATCAGATGAAAAAAGTTTTTGCCGTCCTGTTGATCGTCTCACTTTTAGTCATGCCCGGTATCGCGGCCTCCGGAGAAACCGAAAAAGATGAAGAATATGTGATCACCGCCACCAGGATCGAAACCCCGACCGCGAAGACGGCCAGTTCCCTGACCGTGATCAGCGGCCAGGAGATTGAAAATAAACAAGAGGCGAGCGTTCTGGAAGCGTTGCGCGGCCAGCCGGGCCTGAACGTGGTGCAGGCCGGAGGCCCCGGGGCGCAGACCGCCGTCTTTCTGCGCGGCGCGAAATCAGAGCATACCCTCGTCTTGATCGATGGCATTGAAATGAACAACCCTATCACGCCGGGCCGGAATTTTGATTTCGCCCACCTGACCACCGATAATATTGAACGCATAGAAATCATTCGCGGGCCGCAGAGCACCCTGTACGGCTCCGACGCCATCGGGGGCGTCATTAATATCATCACCAAGAAAGGGAAAGGCAAACCCAGATTTGGCTTTTCCGCTGAAGGCGGCTCCTTCAATACCTTTAGGGAACAAGCCGGGTTCAGCTTTGGCAATAACCTTGCCAATTGCTCCCTCTCTGTCTCCAGGTTCGACTCGGGCGGAATCTCGGCGGCCGATGAAAAAGACGCCGGAAACACGGAAAATGACGGCTATGGCAATACCTCCGTCTCCATGAGAGCCGGAGTCACGCCTTCCGAGTTTTTGGAGTTCGAGTTTTTTTTAAGAGCGGTCAATGCGGATGCGGACCTCGACAACTATGGAGGCGCTTACGGGGATGACCCCAACTATGTCCAGTCATTTACCCAGCGGTTTATTAAGGGACAGGCCCGTCTTTCCCTGTTCGACGACCTCTGGGAACAGCAGGTGGGAATCTCCTTCAGCCGTTACGAAACCAAGGACGATAACCCGACCGACGCCGCCCATCCTGTGGATCTGGTGAAGAGCAACTACCAGGGGAGCCTTAAAAAACTGGACTGGCAGCATAACCTCTACCTTTGCCAGACCAACACCCTCATCTTCGGAATCGAGCTGGAGGAGGAAAAGGGAAAGTTTGACTACTACTCGGAGAGTGTCTGGGGACCCTACTTGGTTCAGTTCAGCTCAAGGAGGGCGCAAACCAACGGGTACTATGTCCAGGATCAGGTCACCCTCTGGGACCGGTGGATCACCACGCTCGGTCTCCGGGTAGATGACCACGACCGATTCGGGTCAGAAACCACCTATCGCCTCACATCGGCCTATCTCATCCCAAAAACAGGAACCAAGGTCAAGGCCACCTATGGCACCGGGTTCAAGGCCCCCTCCCTTTACCAGCTTTACTCTCAATTCGGCGATGAAAACCTCGCCCCAGAGCAGAGTACGGGATGGGACGCGGGCCTGGAACAGTCCTTTTGTAAAAAAAGGCTGAACTTTGGCCTCACTTACTTTAAAAATGATTTTAAAAATTTGATTGATTTTGATAGCCTCTCGTTTTCCTATAAAAATATAGCCAAAGCCGAATCAGAAGGCGTTGAATTTTACGCTTCTGCCCGGCCCACGAAACAGCTCACCCTCACCGCGAACTACACATACACCAAGGCCAGGGACAAGACCACGGGCCAGGCCCTGATCAGAAGGCCGCAAAACAAGTACGCCCTTGGCCTGAACTACCACTTCCTCGGCAGGGGAAATGTCACCCTGGACATCATTCACGTGGGCCGGAGGCCGGATAAATTCTTTGACAACGTCACCTACGCCACGACCGATGTCACCCTGGACGCTTACACCCTGGTCAATGTTGCGGCCTCGTATGACATCAGCAAGCGTTTCAGGGTCTTCGGCCGCATAGGGAATCTCTTGGATGAGCACTATGAGGAGGTGGCGGGCTTCGGAACAGAGGGCCTCTCTGTTCTGCTGGGATTAAAGGCTTCTTTCTGATGATTGAAGCGGTATTTTATGTCCCTGCCCGGGGAGAAGGCATATGATTTACGACCTGTTTGTCAGAGGCGGCCCGCTCATGTGGCCGCTCCTTCTCTGCTCCCTGATTTCCCTGACTGTCACCATCGAGCGGTGTATCTTTTTATGGAAGGGGAGAAAGCAGAAAGACGGTAAACTGGTCAGCGACCTGTTTCACCTGACCGAGGAGGGCCGCTTTGACGAGGCCCTTTCAAACGGAAGCGAAACGCGCGACCCGGACGCGGTGGTGCTCATGTCCGGGCTCGCCCAGAGGGATTTCGGGTTCAGGGAGAGCATGGAAGCCGAAGCCGAAGAGCAAATCGAGCGCATGAAGAGAGGCTTGAACATCCTTGACACCATCATCACCATGGCCCCCCTGTTGGGAATCCTGGGAACGGTCCTGGGGATCATCCAGTCCTTTGACTTTTTGAGTGTCAGCGGCGTGCAGGACCCGAAGGCCGTTGTCGGAGGCATCGCCCAGGCCCTGATCACCACGGCGGCCGGGCTTACCGTGGCCCTTTTGACCCTTATTCCCTTCAACTATTTCACCGCCCGGGTGGAGAAGACGGCCAGGGATTTTGAAAAGCTTGGTTCGAGGTTTGAGGTCGCTTACCAGAAGGGGCTCAGGAATCATGAAAGTTAGCGGCGGGTATGAAAAGAAGAGGGCGCGCATTGAGATGCTCCCCCTCATCGACATAGTTTTTCTACTCCTGGTTTTTTTCATTTACGCCATGCTTTCCATGACGGTCCACCAGGGGCTCCGGGTGGATCTGCCCGCGGCCGTCACGGCGCAGGCGGACAAGCGGGACTTTGTGAATATCACCATAACCCGGGACAACCGGCTCCTGGTCAACCAGGTCCCGGTCTCCCTGGATAACCTCATCGGGGAGATCCGGCTGCATGAAGGCCGGGACAGGCCGGTTTTTATCAGCGGGGACCGCCGCGCTGATCTCGGGCTGGCCATCCAGGTCCTTGACCGCCTCAGAAAGGCGGGCCTTCAGGACGTAACATTCGAAACCAGGGAAGAAACCAGGTGAAGCGGTCGGATTTCATATTGCCCCTGCTTTTTTCAGGCGTGATTCATTTGGGGTTGTTTTTTGTCGGTCATGCTTCGGATTCGGTTAAAACCGCGGCCCGGGAGGAGGTCTCGACAGTGACGCTGAAACTCATCTCCTCCGTGGCCAGGAACACGCCCCGGCCGTCTTATGCCTTCGAGGCCGTTCCGGTTGAACCACTGAAACCTGTGCCTCAAAAAACACCTCGGCCTGCGCCGGAAGTTTCCAAGTCTCAAAAAAAACCTGCGCCGAAAAAAATCGTGAAGCCGGAATCCCGGAAAAGCCGGGGGAAAAAGTTTGTAAAGCCGAAGAAAACGCTCAAGCCGGATTTGAAGACGGCCGAACCGGCTGCGACTGAGGAGCTTTCTCCCCGGCCGGTTCCGGCCGGGCCGCTGCGGGCTGTTAATGAAAAGCCCGCCCTTGTTTCGCATCTTGAGGCAAAAGATGGCTCCCGCGCGCAATTACGGGAAAAAGAGGCATTGACCGCGGCGAAGATCGTGGGGCTGGTCAAGCCGAAATACCCCCGGTACTGCCGCCGCCACAACCAGGAAGGCACTGTGGTCCTTATGGTCAAAATCAATGAACTGGGCCGGCAGACCGCGGTCAAAATCGTGCGTTCCAGCGGGTACATGCGCCTTGACAGGGCCGCGGTGAAGGCCCTTGAGAAGGCCGCCTTCATCCCGGCCAAAAAAGGCGGTCGGGCCGTTTCGTCCGCCAAGCGTGTGGTCTTTACTTTCAGGCTCGAAGATGCCGGGGAATAACCGTGGGACCGGGCAGGCCATGGAAAAATTGCTGAAAGACCGGGGAACCGCCGGGGGAGAATTCGCCTGATGCGCCGATCCGCTATCCTGGCCGTTATCATCATCCTGACCCTGGCCGGGACCTACCTCGGCAAGAAGTATGTCTCCCGGCCGCTTAACGCCTCTGCGGCCGCGCAAGCGGGCCGAACCTACCGCCGTATTGTTTCCCTGGCCCCCAGCATCACGGAGATGCTGTTTACACTCGGCCTGGGCGACCGGGTCATCGGGGTGACCCGCTTTTGCGAATATCCGCCTCAGGCCCTGCGTATTAAAAAAATGGGCGGTTTTTACGACCCGAACTATGAGGCCATTATCGCGGCCAGGCCCGACCTGGTCATCCTTTCGGTCGAACAGCATAACACCGGGAAGTACCTGGCCGCGGCCGGGCTGAACATACTGGAGGTCAATCACAGCACCATTTCCGGGATACTGGATTCCCTGAGGGATATCGGCGCTGCCTGCGGAGCGCAACGGCAAGCCCTGGACGCGGTCACGGCCCTCAACCAAAGGATGGACTTTATCCGAAACAAGACCAGGGGCCTGCCTCGTTTGAGTGTCCTGATTTCCATAGCGCGAAGCCTGGGGTCGGAATCCCTGTCAAATATCTACATCGCGGGCAAAGACGGTTTTTACGACGAAATGATCACCCTGGCCGGCGGCCGGAACGCTTATCAGGGCCGTATGAAATACCCGTCCGTTTCGCGTGAGGGAATTTTGAAGCTTAACCCGGAAGTGATCATTGATCTCGTGCCCGAGACGGCCGGGCAGGATTGGAAGAATGAGGCCATCCTCAAGGGATGGCGGCAGTTTCCGGAGGTGGATGCGGTCAGGAACGGACGCGTTCACGTCTTCAGGCAGGGCTTTATGGTCATCCCCGGCCCCCGGTTCATCCTGACTGTCGAGGAACTGGCCGGGGTTATACACCCCGAGGTAAAATGGAACTGGAAATGAAAAAAAACGCTATTGAAATGCGCGCCTACTCCTTTCGTGCCGGCGGGCGGGACATTCTTAAGGATATTTCGTTTACCGTCTCCCCGGGGGAATATATTTCCGTGGTCGGTCCCAACGGGGCGG
This sequence comes from uncultured Thermodesulfobacteriota bacterium, assembly GCA_964629485.1. GTDB lineage: Bacteria > Desulfobacterota > Desulfarculia > Adiutricales > JAFDHD01 > JAFDHD01. The sequence goes on from CAZVRN010000124.1 coordinate 7,210, forward strand.
GCAAGACCACGCTGCTCAAGTGCCTCAACAGGATTTACACGGGCGGCAAGGGAGAGATCAGGATAAACGGCCTGCCGCTCGGTTCCTATTCTCAGAAAGAGCTGGCCCGGGTCATGAGCTATGTGCCGCAGGCCGACGGCGGGCTCCTGCCCTTTACGGTCCATGAGTTCGTGATGATGGGCCGGTATCCTTATTTGAATCCCTTTTCCACGGTCAGGGCCGAGGATGAAGAAGCGGTTGACAGCGCCCTGGGGTTGACCGGGCTCAAGGACTATGCTGAACGCACCCTCAACTCATTGAGCGGCGGGGAGCGCCAGAAGGTTTTTATCGCCGCAGCCCTGGCCCAGGGAGCCGGGATTTTGCTGCTTGACGAACCGGTCACCTTTCTCGATCCCAGGCATCAGGTGGAGGTTCACCAGATTCTCAGCCGCGTCAATCAGGAATCCGGGGCCACCATCATCTCAGTGACGCATGACATCAACAACGCCTTTTACTGGGGTGACCGGGTCCTGGTCTTAAAAGACGGCTCTCTGGCCTTTAACGGGTCGCCCCGGGAGATTATTGAACGGAATCTCCTGAAGGATATTTACGGGATATCTTTTCAGTTTCTGAAAAATCCCGGCTCGGACAAGCCGCTTGTCATCCCGGAGGTGCCCGGGTGAATCCGCGCCGGAGGCGAAAAAAAATCATTCTGGCTTTCTTTTTGCTTTTTGCCGTGGCGGCCCTGGCCGGAACGCCGCTCATAGGCATGACCAGCATTTCTTTGTCCTCCATATTCAGCCCCGGCCCCGCGGATGTGGCTTCGGGCATCTTCTGGGGCATTCGGATTCCCCGGACACTGGTCGCTTTTCTTGCCGGAGCCGCGCTGGCCGTGAGCGGTATGGCCTTTCAGGCCATGTTTCGCAATCCGCTGGCCACCCCTTTCACCCTGGGCGTATCCAGCGGGGCCGCCCTGGGCGCGGCCCTGTATGTTCGTTTGGGTATTGTTTTTTCCCTCATCGGCATATCCGGGATTTCCTGTTCCGCTTTCCTGGGTTCCATCCTGGCCATTTTACTGGTCTGGGGCCTGACCCAGGTCAGGAAAGGTTTTTCAACCGCAACCATGCTCCTGGCCGGCGTGGCCGTAAATTTTTTCTGTTCCAGCGTCATGCTTTTCATCCAGTACATCAGCGATTTCACGCACTCCTTCCGTATCTTGCGCTGGCTCATGGGCGGGC
>CAZVRN010000125.1:0-8421 GCA_964629485.1 uncultured Thermodesulfobacteriota bacterium
GTTAATTTTTCGCCTTCCGCGATTTCAATAAAATTACTCGTTTTGCAGAGGTCTCAGGTTGCGATTTTGCCCTTGACAAAAACCGAGCCACAGCTATCTTTTTTAGCTAACCTTCCTGTTATTCGTGTTTGAGGTCACGAGAGGGTGAAAAGTAAAATAAAAACAAGACAAAAAATGTAACCTGAACCCCTGGCTGAAAGTTTGGGCCGGATAAAAGATGTCGCTGAAATTTATCTCATGAGCGCCCGATCCTTATGCATGGCCTCGACTGCGGTGCGGATGTGAAAAAATATATTTGTAAAAACATTACAAAAAAATTTCATCAGAAAATTTTGCGTTTTTTCACATAAAGGGAGGTTGGTTATGTCGATCATCAAAAAAACAGGTATCGGAATCTTAATTGCCGTCCTTCTCCTGATGATAGCCGGAGCGGTCTTAATCCGTTTCATCGCGACCCACGGCCTGCCGGATTACAATGAAACCGTGGTTATTGACGGCGTAAAGGACCAGGTGACCATATACAGGGATGAATATGCCATTCCTCACATCTACGCCAAAAATGAGCATGATCTTTACATGGCCGCCGGCTACTGCATGGCCCAGGACCGTCTCTGGCAGATGGACCTGTTGAGAAGGGCCACCACCGGCCGCCTGGCTGAAATCTTTGGCGAGGATCTCGTGGAAACCGATCTGCTCATGCGCTCTTTGAGAATACCGGAAAAATCCCGCATGGTTCTTAAACGGACAGACGCAAAGATCGTTCAGGCGCTTGAGGCGTTTTCTGGGGGAGTGAATTTTTACATAGACACGCATCTCAAAAAACTGCCGCCAGAATTTATTATCCTCAGGTACAAGCCTGAAAAATGGCTGCCAGAACATTCTTTCAACCTGATAGGTTACATGGCATTCGATCTCGCCACGGGGTGGGCCAATGAGGTGACGCTCTATAAACTGCTTGAAAAATTCGGAGAGCAAAAGTGCAGGGACCTGATACCTGATGTTCAAAGGATCAGGAGCACGGTTTATCCGGAATTTCAAAAAACAATCTCAAGCCTTAAACGGGGGGACTTAATCGGGCCCGCGCGCATGCTGGAAGAACTCGGCCTTTCTGTGTTCAGCGGCAGCAACAACTGGGCGGTTTCCGGGGAAAAAAGCAAAACCGGCATGCCTCTTCTGGCCAACGATATGCACCTCGGACTCTTTGCGCCGGGCATATGGTACCAGATGCACCTCGTTGTAGACGGCCAATTGAATGTGACCGGAGTTGTGCTCCCGGGACAGCCGAACGTGGTATGCGGTCACAATGAGCATATTGCCTGGGGGATGACCAATGTCATGCTGGACGGCATGGATTTTTACATGGAGAAAATAAATCCCCAAAATCAGAATGAATACCGCTTAAACGGCGTCTGGCGCCCCCTTGAAGTTCGCAGGGAAAAAATAAGAATAAAGGGCGGAAAGACTGTTGAAAGGCAACTGAGGTTTACTCATCGCGGCCCGATTATTTCAGGGCTAAAGAACGTCAAGGGTAAGGCCATCTCCATGCGCTGGATAGGCAATGAATACAGCAACGAGATGCGCACGATCTATCTCCTTAACCGCGCCCGTGACTGGGCGGATTTCAAAAAGGCTGTTAAAACCTTTATTTCCGTGAGTCAAAATATTATATACGCCGACACGGCCGGTAATGTGGGCCTTTACTGCTGCGCCGGTGTACCTATCCGTAAAGCCGGCCGCGGCATCTTTGTCGTGCCCGGGTGGACAGACGAGCATGACTGGGGCGGGCTGCTGCCTTTTGAGGACCTGCCTCACACTTACAACCCGGCCTCAGGGCTCGTGTCCTCGGCCAATAACAAGACAGCAGGCAATGATTATCCGTACTATATCAGTCAGTGGTTCGATCTTCCCTTTCGCATTGATCGTATCAGGGAGATGCTGGCAGAAAAAGAAAAATTGTCAGTTGATGATTTCAGGCGGATGCAGGCGGATTTTAAATCCAAACTTGTGATGGCATTAAAAGAAAAACTCATCCGGGAAATGAAAAAAGCAGATGACTTGAACGAGATCGAAAAGTCGTCGCTCGGCTTACTTACGGCATGGGATGGAACTCTCACTAAACAGAGTCCCGCCGCCTCAATATTCGAGGCGTTCTACGGCGCCTTTATTGAAAACGTCTTTGCAGACGAGATGGGTGAGGATCTTTTCAGCGAGTTTTTCGAGGCAAGCATGCTGCCCAGGTTTGCCGTGAATAACATATGGAACAAAGGCAGCTCAGACTGGTGCGACGACGTCACGACCCCGGACATAAAAGAGACTTTTACTGACATGGTCCAAAAAAGTTTTAAGGATGCAGTCGCTCAGCTTCAAGAGGCATACGGCCATAACCCGGAAAAATGGGAGTGGGGGAAAATACACCGGCTCACACTGAAACACCCCATGGGTGGTGTTAAGATTTTGGATTTTTTGTTTGATTTCAACCGCGGACCTTTTGGCGTGGGAGGCAGTTCCCATACAGTTTGCCCGTATACCTATAGATACCCTCACCCGGAAAGGGTATTTCACGGGGCTTCACAGCGGCACATTTATTCAACGGCCAACTGGGACGAATCCCTGTCTGTTATTCCCGCAGGCTCCGCGGGCATTCCGGCAAGCAGGCATTATTGCGATCAAACTAAACTGTATATAAAAAACGAATATCACCACGATTATTTTTCCCGGAGCCTTGTCGAAAAAAACGCGAAATACAAAATGGTGATCACCGGTAAGAGACCTCTTGAGAACCACTAGTCTTATCAAAATCGCCAAAAACCTCTTTGGGCCGACGTTTATTTTAACCTCGGACAGGCGCATATTAAGCCTTGAAAGTCCTCGCTGATACGGTTTGGAGGCTCTTATTTCTTTATCCATGTCAAATTTATCGTTGAATCCAATCAAAAAAAATGGTCAGATATAATACAGCGCGCCTGAATTAGCCGTGTTATATCGGCGCCTGATCATTGTCATTATAATTAAAGCTAAAGGGAAAGGGAGCTTTTTATGAAGTTTGTCATTATCGGTGGAGATGCCGCGGGGATGAGTGCAGCCAGCCGCGCCAGGCGGAATAAACCGGACCTTGAGGTCACGGTTCTGGAACGAACAGGCGACGTATCATACAGCGCCTGCGGGATGCCTTATAATATTGCCGACCCGAATCGAGCTATCGAGGATCTCGTTGTCAGGGAAGCCAAAGTTTTCAGAGAAAAACAGGGAATAAACCTTCTAACCGGGCACTATGTGGAAACAATTGACCGGGCCTCAAAAACTATAAGCGGGCAGGATGCCCAGGGGAAGAAGTTTATATGCGAATATGACAAGCTGCTTATCGCGACCGGCGCTTCACCGATTGTCCCTGACCGCCCGGGGTTTCAGCTTCCGGGCGTTCTGGCCTTAAAAAGCCTCAACGACGGCCGGGTCATGAAAGAGTACATAAGGTCCAAAGCCGTTAAAAAGACCGTTATCATCGGGATGGGCTATATTGCGCTCGAGATGGCTGAGGCGCTGAGGGCCAGGGAGATCGAGGTGCATATGGTCAAACCCCGGCCCATACTCCTGCCCTGGATGAACAGGGATTTGGCCGCCATGATTGAGAAGGAGCTTGAGGAGAACAGGGTCACCCTCCACCTGGGCCAGGAGGTAAAAGGCGTTGAGCAGGTGAATGGCCGTCTGAAGGTCATCTGTTCCGATATGAACCTTGAATGCCAGATGGTTGTGACGGCTATCGGGGTCAGGCCGAACAGCGAGCTGGCTGCAGGAGCCGGCCTCGAGCTAGGACCCAAAAAGGCCATTGCGGTGGACAGGTCTATGCGCACGTCTGATTACGATATCCTGGCCGCCGGTGACTGTGCCGATGCTTACCACGTTGTAACCGGCCAAAAGACATGGATTCCCCTGGCTCTCAGGGCCAACAGGGCCGGGTGGGCCGTAGCTGATAATGTCATTGGCAAGGCGGTGGAGGTTCCGGACGTGGCCGGGACCGCGGTTTTTAAGGTATTTAATCTTGAAGTGGCCCGTACGGGTTTGACACCAGACGAAGCAAAGTCCAACGGGTTTGACCCGGTGGAGTTCACCATTACCAGCCAGACCAAAGCTCACTCGCACCCGGGATCATCGACCATAAAGGTACAGATGGTCGGCGATAAAAAATCAGGTCGGCTTTTGGGAACACAGATTGTGGCCAGAGAGGGTGCGGCTCACCGCATTAATGCTCCGGCCGTGGCCCTGCACAGCCACATGAGCGTCGAAGAGTTCAGCCGGACGGATTTGGCCTATGCGCCGCCTTTTGGGCCGGTCTGGGACCCGATGCTTACAGCAGCTAACCAGTTACTCAAAAAGTTGTAATTAAGCGTTTGCTTTTTCAGGCTCTCAGTATCAAATCTCTGAATCGCTTGAAAACCCTTTGCGGCAACAAGACGTTGACAAGACAGTTCTTCACGAATTATTATCCTTGCAATGTGAGAGTTTGTCGTTTTTGTCTAAGGGCAGGAAGCAGAAAAATACGGCCACTGCCACGTCGTTTCGTTTTGTCCCGGGCATGAATTTCCGGGTCGGGCGGACCATTTAGCCTGAATTAAGGTTTGGGCGTTCCAGCCGGGCTGAGGGTAAACCAATCTTTTTTTACTTGGTGCTGTGTGACTATAAAAAATCAATACGCCATCGTCGGAGTCGGGTATACGCCCCAGGGCCGCGTACCAGGCAGAACGGCCCTGAGCTTTTACGTGGAAGCCTGCGCCAACGCCATTATGGATGCGGGCCTTGAGCGAAAAGATATCGACGGCCTCATGTGCTACCGGCAGTTTCCGCAAATGCCGGGCGAAGAGGAGGTAACGCCCTATCGGGTCGCCCAGCATCTGGGCCTGACTCCGAATGTGCTGAGCCAGGAGGCCAACTGCGCCCGTTCACACTTTCATCATGCTGTTGGGGCCCTTGAGGCCGGCCTGTGTAATTACGTGGTCTTAAGTTATGCCGACAACAGCCTGCTCGGCACGCACAGCCCTGCCCGTCCCTACAATGACAGGGCGGTCTTTGGCCAGTTCGGCGCGGTCGGCGATTACGCCCTGGCCGCGCGGAGGGCCATGCACACACTGTCCACCGGGCCCGAGACCTGGAAAGAGATAGCCGTGGCCCAGCGCCAATGGGCCAACTTGAACCCGCGGGCCATCATGCACGACCGCCCATTGACCGCCGAGGACTACGAGCAGACAAAATATGTAGTCGAGCCGCTCAGGCTGGTTGACTGCTGCCTGATGAACGATGGCGGCAGGGCCTGTGTTATCACCTCCCTGGAAAGAGCGCGGGACTTGAAACACTCACCCGCTGTCATCATGGGGCTGGGACAACACAATACCTCCTGGGAGATTCAGCAATCGACCTGTATGGACGGGCCGACAGGAGCAGAAATCGCCGGCCGGCAAGCCTTTGAAATGGCGGGCATCACCCTGGACGATGTCGATGCGTGCCAGATTTACGACTGCTTTACCTATACCGTGGAAATCACACTCCAGGATTATGGATTTTTCGGGCCGGGCGAAGGAAAGGACTGGTTCAAGGACGGACGCACCGCACCGGGCGGTGCTATGCCTGTCAACACATCGGGCGGGCTGCTTTCAGAAGCCTATTTTATGGGGCTGACCCCGATTACCGAAGCGGCCATGCAACTCATGGGGCGCTGCGGAAAAAGACAACTGGGCCCCGAGACTGGCACCAAAAAGCCTGAAATTATTCTGTGCAGCGACAACGGCGGCGTATTACAGACCCATACCACCGTCATACTCAGGAGGTTGTAATTCAAATGCCCTACGATAAACCGTTACCTCAGCCCAATCCTGATACCAAGCCTTTTTGGGACGCCTGCCTGAGGCATGAACTGCGCTTTCAAAAATGCCTTTCCTGCGGTCACGTGCGCTGGCCTGCCTCCATCATCTGTCCGATGTGCTATTCCCGGGAGAACGAATGGATAAAGGCAAGCGGCAAAGGGACAGTCTACACCTACGCCGTCTACCACCAGGTCTTCCACCCGTCCTTTGAAAAAGATATTCCTTATGTCACGGCCGTGATCGCCCTTCAGGAAGGGCCGCATTTCCTGAGCAACATCGTGGGCTGTCGTCCGGAAGAGGTCTATTGCGATATGCCGGTCAAGGTGACCTGGGAGGATGTTGACGAGTCGTTCAGTATTCCGAAATTCAAGCCGGTTGGTTAATCACGCTTTCAAGCCATGACTGTTTAGTTTAATGATTGAAGGCGGTATTTCCCCCTGGCTTTCAACCGCCTTGCATGCCTTGGTGTGAAAAGCTGAAGAGGGGACTGGTAAAGCGCTTATTTTTCGGAAAGCGTTTCTCTTTCTACTAAAAGGATAACCCAAGGGCTCTGTCAAGTCCACGTCCATCGTCTTCCGGGAAGAATTCCGAGTAGGCGTCGTAGTCGTTTACGTGATAGCTTTCCAGTTCCCCCTGCACAATCTGACTTAACAGCTTCTTCTTATTTCTGCTCCGGTTTTGAAAATAGGCTTTTACATCAGGGGAGAATACTCTGCCTTCCACCACAATCTGGTGAGCCAACTCTTCCAACGAAAGGTTCTTCGCTTCCCTCAAGCTGATTTTCTTTTTAGCCTTGAATCCCATTACTACCCCCTCCCTAGGACCATAATCAGGATTCAAAAAATTACGTGGAAGAACACGCAAATCATAGCCAATTAAGATTCGTTGAATGAGCAATGATTTACGTGTAAACCTTTAGTCTACCCCTCCCCTGGGGTTGCGGATTATTGTCCGGTACAACCCAGACCACCATAAACCATTTTTATTTTTATTTATTTGAGCATAATTATATTTTATTGTCAAGTAATTTATTTAAATTTATCAAAATATTTATTAATTTATAAACTATGTTTTTAAACGTGCGCATTTTTTATAAATTAATAATTACAGCAACTTATTAGGGGCTGTTCAAACAGCCCTGAAGAGGGTCGAATCGATAAGACCGTTTAACCAGGGCAAATTTTTAACAAAAACCCTAACCCCTGGTGGAGATCAACACGGCGAACGCCGGGAAACGAAACATCAAGGATAATGACATGGTGACCGTTTTCAATGAACGCGGTAAAGCCACGCTCAAGGCCAGGGTCTCAGAGGGGGTCGGGCCGGGCCTGATCAATATCACGGAAGGATGGTGGCTTGAACAGTTTAAAGAGGGCGGCTTCAACGCCCTGACCCATGATGTGATCAATCCCGTTCAGGAAATGATTTATGAACCGAATATGCATATGAATGACGTGGCTGTCGAGGTTGTCAAGGCTGAGGAGATGGCAAGATGAGCAAAAGATATGCCCTGGTCATTGACCAGGAACGGTGCCTCGGATGTGAAGCCTGTACTGTGGCCTGTAAAATAGAAAATAATTCGGCAACATACTGGATCCGCGTTGAAACACAGAAGTCGATAAACAAGGACACGCCTGAAGGCCGTTTTCCTGATTTGAAAATGACGTTTCTGCCTCGCCTGTGCATGCATTGCGACAATCCGCCGTGCGTGGAAGTATGCCCGGCTGAGGCCATTGTAAAAAGCGGGGATGGACTGGTTATTTTAGATGAGCAAAAGTGCGATGGATGCCAGGCGTGCCTGGAAATCTGTCCCCATGATGCGATCCAGTATAGTGCTGAAAAAGAAACGGCGGAAAAATGCAATATGTGTTCTCACCGTATCGAAGAGGGCCTGGAACCTTTTTGTGTTGTCTGCTGTGAGGGGCAGGCCATGTTTTTTGGGGATTTGAATGACCCGGCCAGCCTGGTCTCACAGGTTATTGCCGAGAGGGAAGTTTTTCAGCTCGATCCCGGGGCGTCTGTTTATTACTGTCCGCCCAGACCGCACCGGGAGCTTTAGAAAGTTGAACCTGTGATACCTGATTAATCCGGTATCTTGACCGGGCCGCGCCAGTTGAGGAATTTTTCAATCTCCTCCCCCAAATTTTCGGCCACGGGTGCGCCGTGAGAGACCGCCAGGGAACGATACATTTCGATAGCGGCGCTGGCGATCTTGTCCTGAGCGCGCAGGATAAAGACAGGCTCATCCTCTTCGATGCCAGGGATATCTATTTTGCCGTATTTTCCGGACACAGCCATTTTTGCCCCCTCATAAGCATAATGTTTTTTATTTCCCCATGGGTCCTTCGTGTTGAGCTGATTAAATTAAATATAACGCCCTTTAAAAATCCGTCAATGGAACGCAAGCCTCCTGATTTTTTATTATTTTCCCGCCGGGATAAAAAGGCGGTCCTTTTATCGAAAATGCCTTTATTTTTTGTCGGGTTTGGGAGTGAGAGCAGATTATGCACCAGCTACATCGGCGTGATTTTTCCATTGACGCCGTCAATCCAAGATGGTAGTTTACGCA
>CAZVRN010000126.1:0-8375 GCA_964629485.1 uncultured Thermodesulfobacteriota bacterium
CCTTGAACCACTCGATCAGATGGAATTTCCTTCTGAAGCACCGGCTTTCAAGGTCTTGGAAAAAGCCCCACGCCGCTTGATCATTTTCGGTGATTCAAAACAATCCATTTATCGTTTCCGTGGCGCGGAAGTGGATGTTTTTCAGGACATGAAACGATCCCTTGACAGCGTTAACTTGAGAAAAAATTTTCGTTCGCAAAAAAGACTCGTGGAGTTTTTCAATACATTTTTCCAGAAGGTCATGTCTGAAGCATCCAGCAGTGATAATGGGGTTGCTGATTTTATGGCAAGATACGAGGATGAAGATAGGCAGACATGGTTCAGATCTGATCATGGTTCAGGTCCGGCGGTGGAAATTCTGGAGTTTACACCCGAAAGAAGAATGGAGGAGAACCGGAAACTCGAGGCCAAGGCTATAGCTGCGCGCATTAAAGAAATTCTTTCGGCTCAAGCTGAAGTTTTTGTCGGGGATAAAGGAAAGACGCCGGAGCCGGGTGATTTAACTATACTTCTCAGGCGGTTTAGGTACGTTAAAATCTACGAACAGGCCCTGCGCCGGGCCGACATTCCTTATTATACAGTGCGGGGCCGAGGTTTTTACGAATGTCAGGAGATATGGGATTTAATCAGCCTCATATTTTACCTGGCCTGCCCGCTCGATGGTTCAGCTCTGTTAGGGGTGCTTCGTTCACCACTGGGTGGCATCAGTGATGAGACGCTCACTAGATTGGCTCTGGCTACTGATGGTTCATCCGAGCCAAAGTTGGCAGATTACTTTGGATCGCATCCTCCGGCATGGCCCGCAGGGCTGCCTGCGGATCAACTTGAGGCGCTTGAAAAAATTAGAGAAACGCTCATTACGCTAACCGAACAGGCAGGGACTGCCTTTCCCGCGGAATTGATTGAAACGGCTGTTGAGAAAACAGACTACCTGGCCGTGCTGATGGCTCAATACCAAGGTGAACAAAAAGTAGCCAATGTTCAACGCTTCATTGAAATCACCCGGCATCTACCCATAAAGGATCTCTACCCTCCTCGGGAACTGGCAAGATTTTTAAAAAACAAGATCATGGATCAGAGTCCAGACCCGGAGGCGCAATTGAACCAGGAAGGCATGGAGGCCGTTCAGATCATGACCATTCACCAAGCCAAAGGTTTGCAGTTTCCGGTTGTTTTCGTGCCAGACGCCGGATACAAGCCACGGCTTACAAGAACCGCCTTGGTATTTGGGCAAAACACATTCAGTCTTTCCTTCAAAGATCCCTTGACCGATGAAAGGCGGCAACCGAGCGATTACCTGAGACTTAAAGAAGAGGAAAAACATAGAGAAGAGGCGGAATACCTTCGTCTCCTGTATGTTGCCGCTACCCGGGCCCAGGATTATCTTATTTTTTCAGGAAATATAGCGAAAAATGATAAGACTTCGTGGCTGGCTAGATTAATGGCCTTTGCCGAGGACCGGCCGGATCTGGTTAAAAGAGTCCCGGGTTCTTCTTTTTGTGAAAAACGAGCCATGGAAAAGCCTGGTGATTTTCTCACAGACCTGCCTGAACCTGGCCCAACAGCCTTAAATGTTCTTGAACGGGTCTTCAGCCGGCCACACCGTTTACCGAGGCTGATCAAGATGAACGCCACAGACCTGGGGCTGTACCTGACCTGTCCACGCAGATATTACCTGGAAAGATTATTGAATATGCCCGAGCAAAGCGACACCATTGATTCTAAATCTCTCACACCAGGATTGAATCCCCGGCAAAAAGGGAATATTCTTCATCGGATTCTGGAAAACATTAGCCTTGACCCGCTTCCGGATATTACTGACCTGACGGCCATGGTCAGCCAGGAAGCCGAGCAGGAGGGCGGACAGCCTGAAACGGGTGAAGCCGAAGCTTTGGCGCGGCTTGTATTGGATTTTATGAATAGCCCGTGGGGGAGGGATTTGATCCGATCTCGCCACAGCCTGGTAAAACGGGAAATGCCTTTTCTGCTGAGAATAGAGCCGAATGCTGCTGAAGCGCCCCGGTTGACTCTTAGTGGAGAAATGGATTTGTTTTATGTGACCCCCGAAGGCGTGGCCAGGCTGGTGGATTACAAGTATTCACGCAAATTTGAGCCTAAGCGATATTGGGCTCAACTCAAAATCTATGCCTTGGCTCTAAAAAAGGCGGGGCTAACCCGGCGCCTGGAAGCGGGGTTGTACTTTACCAATGAAGGCTCTTCCCGCCTTATTCAAATGAAGCCCGAGCAAGGCTGGGATACGGATTTTGAGATGTTGCTGCGGCAAGTGGCCGTTGAGTTGGCCCAGTTAACGATCCTTGCTCCACGAGAGCCCGAAGCGATTGCTGACTGCCAGGATTTGGAGTGCGGATTTCGATATGCCTGCTTTGTTGATAAAAACTGAATAAAGTCTGGTTGTCGGCAGATAGGCGCGCGTATCTTTTGTCCGGCCGATTCCGGATGAAAAATATGTATTTTGATTGTTAATATTTATGATACAATCTTTTTATGGCCCGGTTTAAAAATATCGTCTGTTGCATACTGCTGGTGTTTTTAATGGTGTTTTTATGGGTGCCAGGAACTGCCAAGGCGATGGAAACAAGAGTTACAGTGAGCATTGCTCTTTACGGCACCTTAGGCGGTGTATGTTTTTTTATAGTTTATACAACCGGCCTGCTGCCCGATTTTGAACCTGCGGCACACGATTTTGCTTTATTCAATTATGACCCGGACGGCTGGCGGATCAAATGGCCCTGGCCTGCTTTTATCTCGGAAAGATATTCATCTTTCGGCTCTTACTTGGAATTGATAAAGGTGTGGTTTTAATATGAACGGCTATCTTAAAATTCTGGCAATCTTACTTGCATTAATTTATATCATGAGTCCGTACGATTTTTTACCGGATATTCTTTTCCCAGTGGGCTGGATTGACGATGCCTTTATTCTCGGATTGCTTGTTTATTTTCTTCGACGAGGCAGGTTGCCTGCGATTTTCTCTTATCTGACCGGCTCTTCTCAAAAAAAAGAAAAGCCCTCTTCTGGTTGGGCTGAATGGAAGAAAAAATTTACATCGCGAGAGCCTGGGTTTGAGGCCAATTTCAAAACAGAAGGTGACACCAAAAATCCATATGAAATATTGGGTGTTAAACCCGGAGTCTCTGAGCAGGAACTACGGGCCGCCTATTACCATGCCGCGCAACTTTATCACCCCGATAAAGTATCTCACCTGGGCCCGGAGCTCCAACAAACAGCTATAAAAAAATTTCTGGAAATTCACGAGGCATATGTTCTATTGCAAAATAAGGCTGGAAGATGAACCGACGTTGGACTATATTTAATTATATTTTAATTTTGGGTAGTTATCTTTCTGACTGCTGAGCAGGCTAAGATGGCCAATGAGCGACGAGTAAAAAAGATCAAGAATTTATTCTCAAAGACCACCAAACTATTTAAGACAGGCGGAAAAATACCAGAGGACCCGGACCAGTCGCCCACCCGTGTTTCTTCCAGGAGTTTCGATTTCATTTCCAGCCTCAGCGACATTAAAACGGTCGGACGATATGAAATTATTCGCGAATTGGGGCACGGAGGTACCGGAGTTGTTTTCCTTGGCCGAGATCCATATATAAAAAGGCATGTCGCTGTTAAAATCTCACAGCAAACCTCAGATAAATCACGTGAGAAATTTTTTATTGAAGCTCAATCCGCAGGTCGGCTTAACCACCCCAACATTGTCTCCATTTTCGATGCCGGCGTGTACCGCGACTACTGTTATATAACTATGGAGTACGTGGAAGGTGTTACCCTTGAGAAATACTGTAAAAAGGACAACCTCCTACCTATAAACAGAGTCCTCGAGCATATATTTCATGTCTGCAATGCGCTTGAGTATGCACACAGGCAAGGAGTTATTCATCGAGATATCAAACCTTCCAATATCATGATTGATAAAAACAGCACAATCAAAATAAGCGATTTCGGCATTGCGCAGATGATAGAAGAAACCGCAAAGATAGGTATTTACGGAACTCCGAGTTACATGTCGCCTGAACAGTTAAAGGAAACGGTTGCAACAGGCCAAAGCGATATATTTTCAGTCGGATGCGTCTTATATGAACTATTAACCGGAGAGAAGGCTTTTCAAGGCAAGAATTTATTTTCCATTATGTACAAAATTATCAACGAAGAACCGGAGCCGGTTTTAAATATTCGCCCGGAATTGCCTGAGGTCCTGGATAAAATTTTGAAAAAGGCAATGGCTAAAGAACTGAAAGACAGATACCAGAACTGCACGGAAATGGCCTATTATGTCCGAATGGCATTGAACACGATTTCGGGGGCTGTCAAAAAAGAAAAAGATATTGTAGAAATCGTTCATAATGTTCCATTTTTTCGTCATTTCAGTAAGGATCAGGTCAGGGAGCTTGTTGCAGCCAGTGAGATTGTCAAAGCACTTGCAGGAAAAATGATTGTTTCAGAAGGGGAGATTGACGATACTTTTTACATTATCCTGGCCGGTCGGGCCAGAGTAATGAAAAATGGCAAAGGTGTTGCCTTGATCGGTGTTGGTGAATGTTTTGGAGAAATGTCCTATATTGCCAACCAAGCCCGATCAGCTTCGGTCGTGGCCGATTCAGATTGCATTTTAATGAAAATCAGCGCCACACTGCTCAATAAATCTTCAGAATCAATTCAGCTCCTCTTTTTTAAAAATTTTGCGATGACCCTGGTTCGCCGTTTATCTTCAAGTGCAGAAAAGAAAAAGGTCGACTAGAATATGAAAAAGTCCAGTGTCGCCATCATGGTACTGTTAGCTTTTGCCGGCGGTTTCATAACCGGTTTGATATGGGCTGCTTACAAAGGCACCCCACAGGGGCTGGCGCCTGCGCCCCGAAGTGTTTCGTCTCAGGTTCAGGCCTCTCCCAAAGAGGTCCTGGCCAGGTTAACGCTCCTTGAAAAACAGATCAATGATGATCCAGCCAGTTTTGAGCTTTTAGTTGAAGCTGGCAATTTCTGTTTTGATAATGATCTGTATGAGAAAGCTAAAAAATATTATGAAAAGGCTTTACAGATCTCGCCCAATGAGCCGGATGTTTTGACAGACCTGGGGATTGCTTACAGCCGCACCGGTAATCCGGAAAAAGCAGCTTCTTTGTTTCGGCAGGCCAACAAAATCGATCCCTCACATCAAAATTCGATTTTGAATTTGGGAATCGTCCTCTTGCATGACCTTAATGATAAGAAGGGCGCCCTTAAGGCCTGGGAGGACTATTTGGCGCTCAACCCGAAAGATAAGCGATCTGAACAGATAAGAAAGGTAGTTAATAAACTGCGAAAATCTCTGAACGCTGGGAAACCTTGAGAAAATTCCACGGAGGCAACTTGTAAAAAAAATAAAAAATTGGTATTCTTTTATCTATGATTGCATATGATCTGAAATGTGATAATGACCATACTTTTGAAGGCTGGTTTGAAAATGCTCAGTCCTATGAGCATCAAAACGAAAAGGATTTAATCTCCTGTCCGGTCTGCGGCTCCACGTCAATTCATCGAGCACCGTCCACGTTTGGCATAACTCGCCATCGCGACCAGCCACCGAATGAACAACTTCATCCGGCACAGCTTATTAAAAAATTTATCGAAGAAAACTTTGAAGACGTTAGCACGGAGTTTGCCGCCGAGGCATTGAAAATGCATTACCATGTTACCGAAAACCGAAATATTCGCGGAATAAGCACGGAACAGGAAGAGGAAATGTTGCGCCAGGAGGGAGTCCCTTTTTTCAAAATGCCAATTTTTTCCTACTCAGATGAAGATGATGATTAGAAATAGACCGGCGTCAACTAGCTTAGCTTTCGAACAGGGTCCGATCCGGCCGCCAAGTGAGGCCCGCAGCCTGTTGCTCCGGGTCACGCGAAACTGCAACTGGAACCAATGCCTGTTCTGCACGACTTACAGGGGCAGGGGCAAATTCGAACGCCGGACAGTGGATGAAGTAAAAGCCGATATTGATACAGTAGTGGAAATTATCAATGAGGCCAAGGCATTATCTTGGAGAATGGGGTTTTCCGGCCAGATTACCGGGGATGTGGCTCAAAAGTTTTTTGACCAGCCGGGCCTGGACTACAGCTTCGTTTCCGTAATCGCCTGGCTTTATTACGGCACTCGGGCGGTTTTTTTGCAGGATGCCAATAACCTCATATTAAAGGCTGATGATTTGGCCGAGATGCTAAATTACCTTAACGAAAAAATACCTGATATCAGCCGGATCACCACCTATGCCCGTTCTCAGACTGCCGCCCGTAAGAGCTTGGACGATTTGAAAAAAATGAGAAAGGCCGGTTTAGGCCGCGTACATATCGGCCTGGAAAGCGGATATGATCCGGTTTTGAAATATATGAAAAAAGGCGTGACCGCTGAAGCGCATATTACCGGCGGCCGTAAGATCATTGAAGCGGGGATGGAGCTGTCAGAATATTACATGCCGGGATTGGGCGGACAAGCCATGTGGAAGGAGCACGCCATTGAGTCGGCCCGGGTCCTTAATGCGATCAATCCGCATTTCATCAGGCTGCGAACACTGCACGTCCGGGATTCACTTCCTCTTTACCAACGTGTTAAGTCCGGTGAATTTCAACTCAGAACGCCTACAGAAACTGTTGAGGAAATCAAGCTTTTTGTAGAGCACTTAGAGGGAATTACCAGTTATTTGGTCAGTGATCATATCGGGAACCTTCTTCAGGATGTTGAAGGTCAATTTCCTCAGGATAAAAAGCGCATTCTGGAGGCGATTGACCGTTATCTTGATCTTGATGAGGAAGAACAGCTTCACTATCAGGTCGGCCGAGTCATGGGGCTGTATGCCGGTGTATCAGATATGTTAAAACCGACCCTCAAGGACCATGTTGATCAGACAGTCCGAAAACTAAAGACCAAATATAACGGTCGGGTCGAAGACGTTTTGATCAATTTGCACGATCACTTAATGCGATAATTAATGTACAACAGAAAGATAGGGCAGGGCCCCTTTTTTTCGCTGTAAAACTATTCGCTTCAATTTTTCAATAATTTGCCTGTGTTCTATTTTGGTGTTGAATTGCGCTCCAAAGAGGGGATAACTTTATTTGTACTCAATCTTGTGAAGGTATTCTTTGTGCTATGACTGATGAAATAAAACAACGAATTCAGCTTTTATCATCAGAAATAATTGAGGCTCTTGGACTGATTTTACAAAAAAAACAGTCTCTTGACGTTAAAACGCTTTCGAAAGGCCTGCTTGAGCGGCCTAAAGTAACTTCCTTGTTGGAAGAAACGGCAGCGGAGAAGACGAACTTAAGCCTTGAATTGGAAGAAAAAATAAAAGAACTCAATGAGTTGTCCGCAAAATATACTGAAACGCTTAAAGATTTGCAGCATACAGAAATCCAAGGGCGAGAAGTTGAAGAATCACTTAAAGAATTAGCCTTAACTATTTCCGTATTAGCAAAAAATTCAAATGAGCCTATTTTAGAAAAAGAACTAGACAGCCTCAAAGATATCCTGAAAAAGCGAACAGTACCATCCCGCGTGATTTCTGCAACAAAAAAATTGAAAAATATCCTGTTTAAAATAGATTCGGGTGCTTTTACTGAGGAATTTCCCGAAAGCGCTGAGGAGGACTTACCCGCTGTAGAAGATATAGAAGACAATGTTCGTGACGTCCTGATAACGTTAGTTAGGGAAATCGCCGATTTTGAAGAATCGCATCTTCAGACGCAAGCACAAGATCTTGTCCGAAAAATAACTGCTGAATTTACCTTTGACAATTTCGAGCCTTTTTTCCAGGAGATTTTTGAACTGGTCAGAAGGCTAAAAGAAATATTAAATGAAAAAAGAAATGAGCTTTTTCGATTTTCGCAGGAGGTCATGGTACATCTCCAGGAAACGGAAAAAGCGCTGTTACAAACTCTGGATTCAAGTAGAGAACGTTTAATGACCCTTGAAGTCGATTTCGAAATGCGTGTCGCTGAAGACATGCAGGAAATCGAACAGTCTTTCAAATTGCAAGGGAAAAATCTTGAAGAAATTCGCAGTACAGTCTTAGATCGAATCGGCAGTATCCGGAGGCATTTCCTTGAAAAAAGAGCCGAAGATGAAGCTCGTATCAGGCAGGCCGAAAAAGAGAAAGTAAATGTTCAAAAGAGGCTGAAGTCCGTCCACCGGCGGTACCAGGAATTTACGAAACAGAGCAAAGCTGCGCTTGAGGAAGCCGAAAGATTTAAAAAGGCTTCGCTTCGGGATCGGTTGACCGATATTTATAACCGGCGCGCTTATGATTTTCAAATTAAAAAGGCGCTTGAAGACTTACTTGGTCCCAAAGCCAGCCGGCAAGAAAAGAG
>CAZVRN010000127.1:0-8336 GCA_964629485.1 uncultured Thermodesulfobacteriota bacterium
AAAAATCGTAGTAATCACTAGTTGCTCCCACGTTATAGTTCAGTCCAAAATTAACCCCTATGGCCGTGGTATGGTTTAAATAAGACATGGTTGTCATATCTAACCACAAGGTTGTTACTCCGCCGGAGGGGATCCAGGTCCAGGTATTTTCATAGTAATGGTCGCCCTCATAAGAAGTGGAGTTTGGATCACCCCATTCCCCATCTACCCAACCTGTATTTATAAACAAATTTGCCATGATGGGAGTGCAGCTTTCATTGGAAATTATTAATCCATATTTATCGTATCCGGTCAAATCATCATATCCATGCATTGCATATCCGGGTTGCGTCTTGTCAAACTGCCAGCCAAACTGGACCGCCTTAAATCCTGGTTGAGGGTTGCTTTCTTGAGCCAAATGAAAATATATCCAGATGCTGTTAGGATCTTTAGCCTCTATATTATCAACAGAAGCAGTCCCCACCGGGTTGTCCTTTATTTTATTCCACGTAAGAAGGTCTGCTTGACCGAATGTAAGAGTTGATGCTCTTACAACCATAGGACTTGCAAGAAATGCAAGTGCTATAATAAGAATTAATAACTTTTTCATGTCGTTCGTCCTCCTTTTTTTAAAGGTCGTGTCAAATTTCTGAAAATCAAATTACCTGACTAAGCCAAAGGACAATTCCCTCCTCCCCCCTTTTTGAAAAGATTTTACTTCCTATCTATCACCCCCTTTTTATCCTGATTAAATGAATCAGGTATCATGATAATTCCAATGTGTTAGGCTTTGTTACTGTTCCCTAACGACCTTATCTGGTAATCTTTGTCGAAACAGATGGCCATGCCTCGCGCGTCACTTCGGATCACTTTTCCTGATACCTTGATAAGGGCCTGTTTCCCTTGCGCCTTCTTCAATCTTTCTATTGTAAGGACGAAATCTATTTTTACTTCTGTGCCCACTTCAAGGGGTGTGTCAGTATGAAAAAAAACCCCCCCGGAACAGATATTGGATGTCAAAAGACTGATAAATTCCCGATCTTCATGCCCGATTAGTGTGATGCTGGCAGGAAGTTTCAGGTCGAATCTCTCCAACCGCCTTTTCTCTTGAAGCCTTGGCATAAAAGATCAGTAATTTTAATAGAATTTAATTAGCTTAATGATACTGGTTATCAGAACGCTGATTAAGGAACAATAGGGGAGAGTTCCCCTTTTTTTCCTGTTTTTTAATCACAAACAAATAGGAAAAAAGGCTGAGAACAACCGGCGGCTAGTACTTTTAGTGAGGTTTTAAGCCTAGGAAAACAAGCCCTTTTTTCGTGAAAGCTCAATAATCCGGGCTTGGCTCATGAAGTGAAAAAGTAAAAAAGGCAACTAACGGAAGTGAGATTTCTTAAAGACCGGTAATTTGTTGAAATGGCAAAAGACAAAGCCTGGCCATGAGTTCAGCTAAAGGGCGGAGATATTAAGAAGTCTCGAACGGAAAGGCCCGGGTTAATCGGTCAGGTATCAAGATATTTTTTCGCCCACATGGCGGCCTGGAGGCGGTTGGTCACTTCTATTTTCTGGTATATTTTTGAAATGTGATTTTTCACGGTGTGGGAACTTATGTGAAGCTCTTCAGCGATCTCGTCATTGGTCAGGCCGGAGGCGAGCAGAAGAAGTATCTCCGATTCTCTGGGGCTGAGGGACGTCCCTGTAAATTCCAGAAGCTCTGCCGCCGGTCTTAATTCCTGAAGGCCCTTAAGCAGTGTTTCCCGGGAAAACCATGGTTCACCCTTAAGAATTGCCGGGACTCCTTTTTGCAAGGCCTCCAATGAATCATCCTGGTAAAAGACTCCGCGCACCCCCTCATAAGCGGCCAGTTTTTCAATACCCTGATCGTGGCTGACATTGAATAAGGCGATCATGCAGCCCTGGGGTGTTATTTTATTAACCGACGAGAGCCTGTCGCGCAGGTTTGCCGAGTTGATGCGTTCACAGTCCAGGAGAATCAGGCGTAATTTACTCATATCATTACTAAAGGCCGGGGTCTTTTTGTCGAAGCTTGAGGCACAGGCACAGCCAAGCCCTGTCTCCCTGTTTAAAAACCAGGCCAAAAGCTCGCTCAATAAACCCTGTTGGCCTACAATACCGACCAGGGGATCATCGGCGAAGTTATTGTCCTGCTTTTTTTTACTCAATTCTTCATCCATGAGTTTACCTTGCCAGTCAGGCCGAATTTACAACTGGAATATTACCGGTGCGCCGGAGCAGGCTGAAGAGGCGTCCATATTTTTTCAAGGTTCCGCGGCTGGCTGAGGCCATATTTTCCATGCAGTCATTTCAACCTGGGGAAAAACATTTTTTCTTGAGCTAAACCGAACCCGCGCCGTAACGGCTGTTACGTGCCTTGTTTTTTCATTTTTTGAGAACCTGATTGAACAAAACATATCCTGAAAATTCACACAGTTTATCTTCAGACATTATGAATGATTTTGCCGTTTCAGCCTCTGACGGGGCTAAGATATCAAAGTACTTTGTAATGATATTATCGCTGATTTTTTTATACAAATAAAGATAGTTAGAGGTTTCATGGCCGGCTGTGCCGTTGATGCGTTCCGTTAGATAGACGCCATTGGCGGAAACAGTTCCGCCGCTGGTTTTAAGCCTGTCATAATAAAACCCGGCCCTGATCTCTGACAGGTCAAGCTTTACCTTGCCGGCTTCCACTATCAAAGCATCAACAAAAATTCTTTCGTTTTCCGCATCAATGGCCATGTATCCCAAAAACACGTCGAACTTTTCCGTACTTATCTGGCTGCCGTCACTTCCGGTGACCTCTGCTTTCTGGATTTCATAGGTCCCCTGCAAGCTCTTTTTGTGTTTCAGGCTGACCGGGGTAACGCTGGAGGTGCTTTTAGTGTCGGTGTCACAGGCGATAAGGAGAACAGCCAAAAAAATTAAGAAGAGGACTCTCGAGATTTTGATGGTGTTTTTTTTCATAATGCAATTTCCTGAATCTCGGCCAGATATTTTGAGGGAGTTGGGGCAATTATGATATGTTTGCGGTAAAACTCATATGCTTGTATAATAAAACAGAATCTCATCGCGCGACAGTTTACTGAAGAGTTATAATTCTTTGATTTTAGCTCATAGTTTTAAGATAAGTAAACACCAAAAAAATGGCAGAGTTTTAGCAGTAAAAACCTGTTATTAATCCATGGACAAAAGATAGCTCCGCAGGTTAATTTTTTTCCCGTTAAGTCCCAGTTTCTTTCGAATATTGCTGCGGTGAAACTCGACGGCTCTATCCGAAGAATGCATCAACTTGGCTATATCCTTAGTGGTTTTGCCTCGCTTTACGAGGTCCGCCACCTGAATTTCAACCGGTGTAAATCCTAAATATTTCGATGATACTTTTCGTGAAAAGGGCGAGATGAAATTTTTAATGCTGGATTCCAGGATACTTACATACGTTTCCTGTATGTCATTCAGCCCGCTGTTTCTTAATTTTTGAAAATAGGGGGTAACCAGTTCGTTTACATTAAAAACAATGTTTTCCTCGAGGGCGGCCCGGTCCTCATCCCGTTTGCGCAGTAAAACCTCCAGGGCGGTTTTTGCGTCCATGAGGCTCTTGTTTTTGATTTTCAGTTCTTCTTCCTTTTTTTTCAGGGCTATCTCAGCCTCTTTTTTTTCAGTAATGTCGGAGAAAATCCCGTTAGCGTAACGAACGCCGTCTTTTACATAGGTCGCGAGGCTGCGGTCATGAACCCAGATCCAGCGGCCGTCCCTGGTCTTAACGCGATATTCAATATCCAGCTTTTTTTTCTCTTTAAAAAGTGCGGCATACTCCCTTCGCACCCTTGCCAGGTCCTCAGGGTGTACGCGCTTAAAGAAATGCATACGGGGCATGTTCAAGATTTCTTCCGGGGGAGCGCCGTAAATTTTGGCCACATTGGGAGAAAGAAAATAGACAATCCCGGCTTCATCGGCCGACCAAACCACATCCGGAATGTTTTCAATCAGGTTGCGGTATTTTTCTTCACTCTGTTTGAGTGCTTTTTCAGCCTGCGTGCGCTCGGTTGTCCCATGAATGTAAACGGCGACGGCAGTTACTTTTCTCTCATCATTGAAAACCGGGCAGAGACTTACATCATAAGTATTGCCCGAGCGCTCAATTTCCCTGAGAAGCGGCTTCCCGGTCGTCAGCACCTGGTTGAACAGGGATTTTCTGTGTTCCCTTACCTCCGGGTCGAGCGTAGAAAAAAAATCTAGACCAATCAGCTCATCTTCGCTCGCGCCAAGATACTCCACTGCGGTTTTGTTAAGGGTGAGAATGTTGCCTTCAGGGTCCAGCAGGGCTTCAAAACTCATGGAGGCGTCCAGGATGGCCCGCAATCTCCGCTTGTTTTCATTAGCGATTTTCTCGGCCTCCTTGCGCGCCGTGATATCAATAAACGTGGCCATCATACAGATGGGCCTGCCGCCGAGGTCCCTGACTATGGACGCGGAGAGCTGGACGTCAAACAGCGACTGGTCACATTTCCTCGCAACCAGTTCGCCTTCCCAATCCCCTTTATCATGCAAGGCGGTTATTATTCCCCGAGCCTCTTCCCTATTCTGCCAAAAATCGAGCGTGGATCGCCCCAGCAATTCCCGCGCATCGCTATATCCCCACATATTCAGGAAAGAATCGTTTACATACGTCAGATTCCCGTCCAGGTCAGCCAGGGCAATGCCATTGACAGATGATTTTAAGGCCCAGTTTTTTGCTATAAGGAATGCGGCCGATTTTTTTTGCTCGGTGATATCCAGCGCGATAACCCAGGATCTCCAGCCCAGGATGGGCGACGGCTTTTTTATGTTGGTGCAGAAAACGGTTCTGACAGACCCGTCTTTGAGGGTTACATTCACCTCCAAGTTGTGTAATTCATCCCTGTTGCGCCAGTTGGCCCTGAGCTTCGAACAATATTCCGGGTCCGGGAACAGCAGCTCAAGGGGTTCATCGGCGGCCATGATTTCTTCCTGCGAGTAACCTGTAAACCTTTCACTTTCCCGGTTCCAGAACTTTACCCGGCCGTTTTCATCAAAAACAGCTATCATCAAGGGTATGTTTTGCACTATTTCATGCAGGCGGGTTTGGATCCCAAGCCCATCTTCCTCCACCGGTAACCATGGCGCTCTATGCGATTTCAGGTTCAGCACCACGGAAGCAGGAGACTTGCCTTCATCATCTATAAAGCGTACATTTGAATGCGTTCCGTCGCTCATTCGGCTCACCTTTTCACATGCAAGTATTTTTGCCTTGCCCAGAAAAATTTGTTCAGTTTCCAATGAAGATCAAGATAAAAATATAGACCAGACCTCGTGGCACTACTTGAACTCTGATGATGCGTTTATGAGAAACTGTTGCTGAACGCTTCCAATAAATTTTTTTCGGCTGATACTATTTTCAATTATTTTGTTATTATTGCGCTAGTTTTTTCAAATAGTAAACCACAAAAAAATAACAGGTAAATAACAGGTAAAACCTGTTATTATCAAAAAAGATTATTGAAAATCAAGATATTAATACGCTAGACTCTAGACGGACTGCTGTTTAAACACTGCAAAAAATCCTTTCATTAAAGCTGGTTATCGCGCTTTTGACCGCCTCTGGCAGATACCAGCGCCAAAACAAAAGGAACATCCGAGTAAAAGGCATAAAATTGTTCTATTTTACCTTTTGAGATATTGGCAAGACGAGTAATTTTGCTGAAGGCGCGAAAGGCGAAAATTTAACCCGCAGGAATATTGTCAATATTTCAACGAGTTAGTTTTTCGAGCGACAATGAGTTCAGGTAGATAAACTTTTTTGAGGCGGCTTTTAAATAAAAAAACCGCTGGATATGTCAGGAAAAAACCGGGTGGTATTTTTTTAAATACGCCACGATGGCTTCCTGAACTGCGCCGGGCTGTTCAAACAGAAGCGCATGGGCTGCGTTCGGGATATCCTTGAGTGTAATTCGGTCTCCGCACTCCTCCTTGAGCAGGCGTCCGTTTTCCGGGGAGGCGCAGAGGTCTTTCTCGCCCTGGATCACCAGGATGGGGGCCTGCCCCCCGCTCCACCACTCTTCGAGGGGTGTGGCCTGTCCGGCCGCGCTTTGGGCCCTCCCGGCCGCTGGCCACATGCCGGTCAGCCAGGGGGACGGGTCCGAGTCAGGAGCAAAGAAGGCGGCCTTGAGGGCGGATTTCCGTTCCTCTTCGGCAATGCCTCTGGTTCGAAGCATTTTCGCGGCTTCGAGAAATTCCGGGGACCGGGGCGGAACCTTGCCGCCTGCGGCCAGGAGCACGAGGCATCTCACCAGGCCCGGCCTGTCCGCGGCCAGGCAGCGGGCCACCCGGTTGCCAAAGGCGTGACCGATCACGGCCGCAGGCGCGCCTTTAAGGGCCTCGATCACCACGGCCAGGTCTCCAGCCAGGTCGTGGAGAGTCAGATTTTCCATAGGTCCCTCGCTTTTTCCGGCGCCGCGCGGATTGACCGCCGCCGCCCTGTAACCGGCTGCGGCCAGGGCTGGCCCGAGCTGATTGAAGTCAGCCGCTCCCCGGCTGTGCGCCGGCGCCATGACCACCAGTGGACCGGCCTGACCATACAACTCAATTTCTATTTTTACCTGGCCGGTTTCAATCAGCTTTGACTGCATGTTCCCTCCGTTTTGACGGCCTCAAACCGGGTGTCTCCCGGGAAAAAGCCCTGCTTAACGCTCATAGGTCTCGTTTTCCGGGTCAAACATAAAATACTCTTTCTCATTCCAGAAGACCCTTCCCGTGGGCCCGTCCGCGGGCAGTATGGCCAGCATGCGGGCCGTGGGGTAAACCACGTCTGGATCCTGACCCTTGGGCATCATCCCGGTCTTGGTCGGCCCGGGAATGAGGCCGTTGACCCGGATATTCTCTTCCCTGGTTTCATTGGCCGCATGCCGCGTGGCCGCCCAGAGGCCCGCCTTGGATGAGCCGTAATGCAGCATGCCCGCGGTTCCGGTTTCCGCGACCCGGGAAAGCAGGTTGATAATCCGCCCGAATTTCTGCTCGCGCATCACCGGTATGGCGAAACGCATCCCGAAAATCGGACCGAGCAGGTTTACGCGGATCACTCGTTCCAGCAATCCCGGTTCTATTTCGGCGAGCGGGGTGAGAAATCCCAGGCCGGCGTTGTTTATGAGCACGTCCAGCCGGCCGGTTTCATCCACGGCGGCCTGAATCATTTCTTGGTTCTGTTTTTCCTCGGCCACGTCCGCGATTTTTATGATGGCTCCTTTTTCTTCGAGCGGCTTTAAGCCTTCCGGGTTAATATCCACGGCCACCACGGTCGCTTCGTCTTTCAGAAACCCCAGGCTGAGGGCGTGCCCGATGCCGCTGGCCGCCCCGGTAATCAAGACTGTCATTGATTTCAGGTCCATATATTATTTCCTTCCAAACTTTTCGAGTCGGCGGGCCAGGTCAGGGCCGGTGCCCGGGCTGTTTCCTCTTTCAAACTTAAGCCCCGCTTCATAGGTGTATTTCTGCCCCTGGTTCAACAGCCATTTATCGGCACGCAGGGTATGCCAGGAATTTTCGAGGAACCCCCGGGCCATTTGCACGGCGGCCTCCATGAGCTGATCATCTGGCACGCATCGGTTGGCGAGCCCGATTCGTTCGGCCTCCCGGCCGGTCACCACCCGGCCGCTGAACATCATTTCCTTGGCCCTGATAATACCGACACGCCGAGGCAGCCGCTGGCTCATACCCCAGATTGGGACCATGGCCCAGCGGCCGTGGGTGTCAGCGAATTTGGCTGATTCCGCGGCCACAAGAAGGTCGCAGGCCAGCGCCAGTTCGAGGGCCCCGGTGTAGCAATAGCCGTGTACTGCGGCAATCACCGGCTGAGGCAGGGCCTCAATGGCCTCCAGGGTCTCAGCTTGAAAATACGGTGAGGGAGCCTGCTCTCCGGCCTGGATAGCCCTGATGTCGTTACCGGCGGAAAAGCAGCGGCCTTGGCCGCGCAGAATCACCACGCCCACCTCTTCGGTTTGCCCGGCCAGGCGCTCAATGTGCCTCCTGAGTTCAATAAACAGAGACGGGCTCAATGCGTTTAGGGAATCCGGGCGGTTGAGAGTGAGGACGGCCAGGCCTTCATTGTCTTCCCTGAGCACCAGGTTATCCATGATGTCACCCCGTTCCACGCTTGGGCTGGTAAAAAAAGCAGGCTTTAGCTTGCGCGTCCGATAATGAAAAATCCTTGCCAGAGGTCTTTGTCAGTTAATAGAATCTAAAAGCAGGGGCCGTTTATGTCAACATCAAATTAAAGACATAAAGTAATCGCGAAAGACTGCTCTCGCCAATCAAAACGAGGTCTG
>CAZVRN010000128.1:0-8323 GCA_964629485.1 uncultured Thermodesulfobacteriota bacterium
AATCCGTCCCCAGTTAGGGTCCTGGCCGAAAAAAGCAGTTTTGACCAAGGGTGAGTTGGCCACGGCCATGGCGGCTGTTTTAGCCTGGCTGTCATCCGCGGCGCCGGATACAATGATGCGAACCAGTTTGGTCGCACCTTCAGCGTCGGCAACCAGCATATAAGCCAGTTCGGACAGAAGACGCATCAGGGCCTGCCCGAACACCTTCAGCCGGTCGGGCTGTTCGAGGCCAAGCGGTTCAAATCCGGCCCGGCCGCCGGCCAAAACCAGAACCGTATCGTTGGTCGAGGTATCGCCGTCAACGGTAATCCGGTTTAATGTGCTTTCCACGGCCGATGCCAAAACAAACTGAAGCGCTTCCGGAAGAACGGCGGCATCGGTAAGGATAAAGCAAAGCATGGTAGCCATGTTCGGAGCGATCATGCCCGCTCCTTTTGCCAGGCCCGTAATCCTGAAAGAACGGCCGTCGATCTCATCTTCAGTTTGAGCCATTTTCGGCTTTTTATCAGTCGTCATCATAGCCCGGGCCACTTCGGGCAGCCGATCCGATCCCAACCCGGCAACAAGTTTCGGAACAGCCCGGGCCATGGCGGTTTCATTCAATAATTCTCCAATAACCCCGGTGGAGGCCAGCAGGATTTCATCCTCGGCGCAGCCCAATTCGCGGGCCACAGCACGTGCCGATCTGGCTGCGGCAGCCATACCCTCCGCTCCGGTGCAGGCATTGGCCTGGCCGCTGTTAACAAGGATGGCCCGGGCCCGCCCGCGGGTCACCCGCTCCCGGGACCAGATAACCGGCGCGGCCTGGACTTTATTTGACGTAAAAACACCAGCCGCCGAAGCAGGCTCATCGGCCACAATAAGCCCCACATCCAGGCGATCCTGTTTGCGTAAACCAGCCGCTTCCGCCGCCGCTTTAAAACCATTGACCTTCATCACTTTCTCTTCCTTATAATCAGACATTTCGTCCGCAGCATTTCTTATACTTTTTACCACTGCCACAGGGGCACGGCTCATTTCGTCCTATCTTTCTTCCTTCCCGCTTGACAGGGGTGCGTTTTTCACCATCGCCGCGGGACAGATATATCTCCTGCTCCTTCGGAGTAGCCAGGGCCAGACTTTCTTCCCGGCTTGGGCGGATATGAAAGAGCAAAGAAATGGATTCGACCTTGATTCGCTCGATCATTTCCATGAACATTTCATATCCTTCCTTTTGATACTCCCTGAGTGGATCCCGCTGGCCATATCCCCTGAGACCGATTCCTTCCTTGAGATGATCCATGCTCAAAAGATGGTCCTTCCACTGGTTATCTACGCTCTGAAGGAGAATGAATTGCTCCAGCTCTCTCATAATGGAAGCCCCGATTTCCGCCTCTTTCTGTTCATATGCCGCTCGAGCCAGACCCAGGATCTTTTCCCTGATACTATCTTGAGTCAAGTCTTCAACCGGACCAGGATCAAGACGCAGCCCAAACAATTCGAATACACTCTCTTTAAGGGCCTTGAGGTGCCACTCCTCGGCATAGGACTTTTCATCAGTGAATTTTTCTATGAGCCCGTCAACGAGGTCTTCGATCATCTGAAAAATTTCGTCCCTGAGATCTCCCCCGGCCAAAATGTTTTTGCGTTGACGGTAGATCACATCCCGCTGCTGGTTCATGACATCGTCATATTCCAGGAGATGTTTCCGGATATCGAAGTGCTGTCCCTCAACTTTTCTTTGGGCGCTCTCAATGGCCTTGGTAACCAGCTTGTTTTCAATCGGTTCATGGTCATTCATTCCCAAGCGGCCCATGATGCCTTGAATGCGTTCCGAGCCAAAAATTCTGAGCAAGTCGTCCTCCAGCGAAAGGTAAAACCGGGAACTGCCCATGTCGCCCTGGCGGCCCGCTCGTCCTCGCAACTGATTATCGATACGCCGGGATTCATGGCGTTCAGTACCAAGGATATGAAGGCCGCCTAAATCAGCCACTCCTTCGCCCAGGACGATGTCCGTGCCGCGGCCGGCCATGTTGGTTGAAATTGTCACAGCGCCGCGCTGACCGGCCTGGGCCACGATTTCCGCTTCTTTTTCGTGGTGTTTGGCGTTGAGGACATTATGGGGAATGCCTCTTTGTTTGAGCATCTTGCTCAGCCGTTCCGACTTTTCAATGGAGATGGTGCCCACCAGGACCGGCCGCCCTATTTTATGCAGTTCTTCTATTTCATTCACGGCGGCCTTGAATTTATCATTTTCCGTAGGGTAAATGACGTCCGGGTAATCAATCCTGATCATTTTTTCGTTAGTCGGAATCACCACGACGTCAAGATTGTATATCTTGCGAAATTCCGCCGCTTCGGTATCGGCCGTACCGGTCATTCCTGAAAGCTTTTCATACATCCGGAAGTAGTTCTGAAAGGTGATTGAAGCCAGGGTCTGGTTTTCTCGTTCTATCTTAACGTTCTCCTTGGCTTCCAGGGCCTGATGCAGCCCGTCAGAATAGCGTCGGCCGGGCATCAGGCGGCCGGTGAACTCGTCTACAATAATCACTTCCCCCGACTTGACGATGTAGTCCACATCTTTCTTAAAGAGTGTATGGGCTTTCAGGGCCTGATTGAGATGGTGCAAAACTTCCAGATACTTGGGGTCGTACAGGTTGTCAATCTTGAGAATTTTTTCGGCATGGGCGATCCCCTCTTCGGTCAGGACTGCTGTTCGGGCTTTTTCGTCAATGGTATAATCTTCGTCCTTTCTCAATTTGGGGATGACCCGGTTGATCCGGTAGTATAAGTCGGTGGATTCGTCCGCCGGGCCGGAGATAATAAGGGGAGTCCTGGCCTCATCAATGAGAATGGAGTCTACCTCATCCACGATACAGTAATAAAAATCCCGCTGGACATAATCCTTGAGGGAAAATTTCATGTTGTCCCGAAGGTAATCGAAGCCAAATTCATTATTGGTCCCGTAAGTAATATCCGCGGCATAACTCTTTCGCCTCTGGGCATCATCCATATCGTGCCCGATCACGCCGACAGAGAGTCCGAGGAAATTATAAATGGCGCCCATCCATTCGGCATCACGGCGGGCCAGGTAGTCGTTGACGGTGACGACGTGCACGCCTTTTCCGGTCAGGGCGTTGAGATAGACAGGCATAGTGGCGGCGAGGGTTTTCCCCTCTCCTGTTTTCATTTCAGCGATCTTGCCTTCATGCAGTACGATCCCGCCCATAACCTGCACGTCAAAATGACGCATTCCCAAAGTTCGAACAGAGGCTTCCCTGACCACGGCGAAGCTTTCGGGCAGCAGATCCTCCAGTGAAGCGCCTTTTTCGATCTGTTCTTTAAAATAACCGGTTTTGGCCCTGAGCTGGTCATCGGAAAGGCGTTTTATTTTTGGTTCGAGGGATCCGACCTGCTCCACCAGGGGCCTGAGCCGTCTAATATCCCTTTCGTTTTTACTGCCGACAATCTTTTTTAATACCTGACCAAACATGGTTCGTACTCTCTTTATAAAACGAAAACCCCGATAAATTTATTATCGGGGAGAAGTCACGCTTTTTTTTCGACTGGTTCCAATCAGGCCCTTATCTGCGAACCAGGTAACGTAACGGGTTCACCGGAATCCTATTCCGGATAACCTCATAATGAAGGTGCGGGCCGGTTGTGCGCCCGGTGGCCCCCACTGCCGCAATACGTTCTCCCCGTTTTACTTTCTGTCCCGGCTCCACATAGGCCTTATCCAGGTGGCCATAACGTGTAATTATACCATAGCCGTGATTGATAACAAGCATCAATCCATAACCGGGCTGGCGTGTTTTAGAAACAACGATTCCATCGGCCGGGGCCACGATCGGGGTGCCAACCGGGGCGCTGATGTCTATTCCGCGGTGGAATTCTCTTTGCTGGGTTAATGGATGAAGGCGGTAGCCGAAACCGGAGCTGATCCAGCCCTTGGCGGGCATAAGTGTGGGCGTGCAAACCAGCAGTGATCGGGTGTCTTCGTAATATTTACTTAATTCATGCTGTTTCTGCTCCAGGTAGCTAGCCTGAGCCAGAAGGCCGTCTAAATCCAGATGCATCTGGCGAATGAGGGTCTCCTGGTCCCGGCTTAACGGCCTTCTGCCGTTCCGGTCGGCCATAGCGCTGTCGGAACCTCCAAGGGCCAAGGTGGTCACTCGTTTAAGCTCCTGGGTCTCTTTGGTCATGGCCTGGAGGTCTTTGGTGTTCTGGGTGAGATTAACCATTGCCTGCTGGAGGAGCCTGATTTTGTCGGCAAAGACGTAAATCTGCACATTCTGTTTAACCGTTTTCAGGCGCAGGCGATCCAATTCGGTCAATCGACTTTTTAGGACAAAATATTTATGGTTGATAACAAGAGAAAAAACAGCCAGCCCGATAATGAAAGCCATTCCTGAGAAAAGTAGAAACTTGGAGACGGAAAACCGTTTTATTTTATTTGTTCCCTGCGGAAAAACAAGAATGATGAATTTTTTTCTGAACAAACCGGCCGCCTCTCAGCAAAGTTCTGTTTTCTACATCCTGGCTGCTCGCCAATGCAGCGGTTTCATTACTTGTTAGCCTCATAAGACCCCTAACACGGCCTCAGGTGGGTGTCAAGTATTTTTTGGAATTATAGACTGTTAGCCCATTTTAGAACCTGAAGAGGGCAAACATTTCCCGAGAGGCGCGCGCCGGATTGCCGTCATATTTCGGGAATCAATTCAACCTGGGGGAAGATGAGAAATAATGCGTTAAAAAACAACGGCTGCTTTGGAGATGCATCTTCCGGCTTCAGGCGATAACCTTACAGGTCCCTGACCAGAGCCACCTCGTCGCACTCAGGGAATTTCACGCACTTGAAACAGTCAGCCCAAATTTTTTGAGGCAATTCGCTTTTTTCGATTTGTTTAAAATTAAGCTTCATAAAATATTCAGGAATGTAGGTCAGGGCGAAGAGGCGCTTCAAGCCGATTTCTCGAGCTTCTTCAATACAGGCATCAATAAGCCGGCGCCCGAGATTTTGACCCTGAAATGATGACTGCACCGCCAGGGACCGCACCTCGCCCAGGTCAGCCCAGCAGACATGAAGGGCGCATACTCCGGCCAGAGAGTCGGGCTCTCCATCGGGATGGACGACAAAAAAGTCCCGCAGCATATCATAAATCTCGCTTAAAGAACGAGGCAAAAGCAGGCCTTGCCGGCCCAAATCGCTCAGCAGATCATATATAGCCGGCACATCCGTTACGCGGCTCTTGCGAAACTGCATGTCTCAAATATCCCCACGTGACAAAGCATTCGGATGCATCATGATTAAGCCCGGACAGCCGCCCGGAAGTCCACGGTTCATAGATTTTATGTCTTTTGATTTATACATAAAGACGTAAGAAGGGAAAAATAATCCTTCCCGGTTTTCATGTATCCCCCCAGTCATTGTTTCAAGCGAATATGTCACCGGGCGAATTTTCCGGTCCCCTTCAGAGGAATACTGTTATTTAATGAGTCGCCGCAGACCTTTTCTCCTTTGCGTGCGCTGATGTTTTGTCTGAACCGCAAAGGACGTCAATCCGGTAGACTAATTTATTTTAAGCAGAGCTTCACGCCAAAACAATAAGACCGGCGGCACGCTCTGCCTGGCCGTCACTTCGGATTCCCATCCGGATGGTCTTTCCGTCCAGTTGCCCCGTTTGGAAAACTAAGAAGGGGGGCTCAGACCTGCGGATCAGGTGCGTTATTTCTTTTTAGGATTCAATAAATCCTTGATCAGCGAACTCGGTTTGAAATTCATACGCTTGCTTGCTTTAATTTTGATCGGCTCGCCGGTTGCGGGATTCCGCCCTTTACGGGCCTTGGTTCTTTTAAGCGAAAAAGTTCCAAGTCCGGCTACACGAAACGGACGTCCGGCTTTTACTTCCTTGGAGCACATCTCAATAAAGGATTCCAAAGCGGCCTTGGACTGTACCTTCGTTATCTTAGCATCCTTGGAAATCTTCTCGATCATGTCCGTTTTAGTCATGGGTTTCTTGGCCATTTATACCTCCTTGTTTAATATTAGGAATGAATTATAAGCAGTTTATCTCAAGTTGCCCTTTAATTTCAAGTATTAATATGGCCTATTATGCTTTTTTTCTATATATATCAGCCAAATTCCAGGGGTCTGGAGCTGAAAAGGTAAAAAATGCCTTTCCCAGCCGTATTTTTTGAAACTAAACAGATAAAGAACCGCCCGCCCAGAAGATAAAAATATTTTCTTGACAACTGTCTCAGACACATAATAAGCTATCTGCGGTTTTATCATATAAATTCCTAAGAGCAATAAATTTAATTCTGAAAATATCATTCGTTGTTCTTTTTTGAAAATTTTGTATTGATCACGACGAATCTGATGGTTCAGTTGCTCTATTGTTATATATTTTCTTATTACAGCCCAGTTAATTCCAACTGTGCCGACAAGATATCCCCGTATCTGTATTTACAATCCCCGATGATTCTTTTTCAGCCCCGGGAAATTCCTTTTCAGAGATTCTGCGCTTTTGCCTTCAAGCGTTTTCATGAGATGGCACGGCCAGGAGTTCAGCGGCGCCGTCAGATAAACGGGCCCGCGGCTGGGAATGATTGCACCTTCTATGGTTTTAAGGCCCAATTACTTGCATATCACCACAAGAATCTCCTCAACCGGAGATTTTATTCCCTCTATCAAAATCTGATATCGATATTCATACATCCGTTCAAAACAATACAGGCAATGTTTCATTGCATGAGACGATTCTTGATACTTTTAGGCTTCAGTCTTGGTTGGCAAGATTACTGTGGCATAAACATTTACGCACCAACATAGTTGGTTTACAGGCGCTGCGGGGTCTCTGCCCCAGCATCCCGCCATGAAAAGTGTAATTGGAATTTGGGAAAACGTTATTTTAAAAACAGAACTCAAATGAACCGGCAGCAGGATGCCAAGGCAAGCGGATCAGGGTATCTAAAAGCTCAACGTTAACTCTAAATCTTTAACTTCTGAATAATGGAAACTGCGATGCGGAGTCGCAGTGTTAATGACAACTACTCATTAATTTAGGAGGAGGATTATGAAGAACTTTAAAATCGCAGTGGTGTGCTTCTTGACTTGTTTACTGTTCGTGGTGGCAGGGGTTCAATCTTCTTTTGCCGCTCAATCCACAAGAGATACCCGGAAGTTATTCGATTATAACGTGGACAACCTTAAACCAGTCAAGCTTATCATGATCAGCGATTCTCCTTTTGGCAGTGTTGGGGACGTGCTGGCGGTCTGCTTTCAGCGGCTTGTGGAGAAGGAAAGCAAGGGAAAAATCAAGATTGACCATCACCGTTTCGGCAGCCTGTACACCGGACGGGACCTGCCCAAGGTCTTACCCCTGGGTACGGTGGACATCGGCAGCATAAACAAGGGTTATTTAATGACCAGAGAACCGTCTTACGCCCCCTGGGTGATCGCCTATATCTGGAAAAACCCGGAGCATATGCTGGCTTTGACGGCAAGCCCGGAGTGGTACCAGATGGAGGAAAGCTTATCGGCCAAAAGATGGAAGCTTAAAGCATTAAGTCATATTGCTTATGGAAACTGGGATTACTGGGCGAACAGGGAAATAAAATCGATGAAAGATTTCGCCGGCAACAGGTTCTGGAGTTACGGGGAACTTTCCAACGCCTATATCCGGGCCTGGGGAGGCACCCCGGTTATTCAGTCCAGAGCCGAGATGTACATGTCTTATTACCGCAAGGCCCTGGCGGGCATCAGCTCGAGTTCCACGCTTTATCTCGATCTCAAATACTATGACGCCGGTAAATACTGGCTGCACATGCCCACCTATCCCCCGGGTTCGGTCGGGTTCCATTATATCATGCTTTACATGAACCGGAAAAAATGGAATAAGCTGCCCGAAGCATATAAGAGAATACTCCTCGACGCTGCAGACGTCTACAGTTGGAACAGCATTTGGGAAATTCTTTGCCTGGAAAAAACAAGCGAGTACCAGCTAGTGAAGTACCACGGAGTAATTGATGTCGGTATTGCAACGAAACACCCGCAGGAATATGAACGCATCAAGGCAGCCGCGGTTAAAGCCGGAAAAGACTATGCCCTTAAAAAACGCAAAGTGCCCGAAGCTGTCTGGGATAAGGCGCAGGCCATCAAGAACAAATACGCCGATCCCAAGATAACCTCCCAGTACACCTGGTGGTATAAGCTGGCCTGGGCCGAGGCTGAGCGGAGGCTGAACGAAGCAAAAAAGAGAATTGCCGCCGGAGAAGACCGGGACAAGGTATTTGAATCCTATCATCCCAAGCGTTTCTACGACATGCCTTACGAAGAAAT
>CAZVRN010000129.1:0-8238 GCA_964629485.1 uncultured Thermodesulfobacteriota bacterium
GTGGCGTGAAAATAAAAACCCCGCCCCTCCCCGACTGCTAAAACTTAACGCCGGAAATAAAAGTAATCAATTTGCCGGCCGTTATATTTTTGGGCAGAATTGATGATCAGAAAATCGTTTGCGCCAGGATTTCCGATAATTCCAGTATCTCCAATTGATCTTCCAGACCAACGGTTCTGCGACTATCTTCTAACAGGGAAATACAATAAGGACAGGCCGTGGCCAGGATTTTGGCTCCGGCTTCCACCGCCTCCTGAACCCTGAGTGTGCTGAAGCGTTTTTCGGGCGGGGTTTCAAGCCAGAGCCGTCCACCTCCCCCGCCGCAGCAGAGGGAGAATCGTTCTTCCCGTCGCATTTTTACCACTTTTGCACCAAGAGTTTTGAGCACATCCCGTGGTTCCTTGAAAATTTCGGCATGTCTGCCAAGGTAACAAGGATCATGAAAAGCCACCGGTTCATCAATGCTGTTACTGGGGATGAGCCTATCTTCGTTGAGCAGCCTGGCCAGAAGCCGGCTGGAATGGATGACCTCGAAATCGCCGCCCAACTCGGGATATTCCCTGCTAAAGGTATATAAACAGTGAGGGCTAGTTGTTATTATTTTTTTAACCCCGCTCTCCTTGAACAAATTGATGTTGGAAGCAGCTAATCTCTGAAAGCCTTCTTCATCTCCAATCTTGCGCAGGCTTTCACCGCAGCAGCTTTCCTCGTTTCCGATTACTCCAAACGATACACCTGCTTTGGTCAGTACCTGGACTAGAGACCGAGCAATATTTTGGGATCGCGTATCATAGCAGGAGGTACAGCAGACGAATAAAAAATACTCTGTGCCTTCTCTGAAAACCGGGACATCTAGATCGCGGGCCCAGTCTAGGCGCTTTTCCCGCGGTTCGAACCAGGGATTGCCATTGCTTCGACAGCTGCCTGATACTGCCTTGAGCGTTTCAGGAAGGGAACCTACCTCTACGATCATAGACCGCATGGCTCTTACAATTCCGATGACATCCACTTGGCGGGGGCAGTTAATCACGCATTTGTTGCATGTGGTACAGCCAAAAAGGATATTTTCGGACTCATACCCTTCCACGCCAAGCTGACCCTGTCGGATCATCTGGCGCACAAAGAAATCACTATCAACCTCGCGCCAGGGGCAGAGGCTGGAGCAGAGTCCGCACTGCATGCAATGGGTTAGATCTTTTCCGCCAACCAGGGTTATGGCCTGAGCTACTTCATAATATGGAATTCTGACCATGGCCTTTTCCTTTTCCAAAGACCCAATTTGTTAAATTCAGGCGCTGTATCCAGTGACATGATTTTAAAATAAAAAATCTAGACAAATTCCCGGAGTTGCCCGTCGATGGCTGCCATGACCTGCGTATCGTCAAAATTCCTGAGTACCGTGGCACTGTTTGGGCAGACGGCTACACAGGACCCGCAGCCCTGGCATAACAGTTCATCTACAATGATTTTTTCTTCCTCAGTATCCAGGCTTCTGGCTTCATAAGGACACGCTGCGATGCATAACTGACAGAGCGAACAGAGATTCGTCCGTACCATAGCTGTAACAGCGCTGCCTGCGATCTTCTCATGGCTGAGGATACTCAAAGCTCGCGCTGCCGCCGCTTCAGCCGAAGCGATCGCTTCATCTATGAACCTGGGCGAAAGCGCAGTCCCGCACACGAAGATTCCTTGTTTCACGAATTCGACCGGCCTCCATTTGGATTCCGCCTCTTGGAAAAAGCCATCCTGATTGAGTTCCACTCCAAAAATTTTTGCCAGATTTTTATTATCGTAAGGCACCACCGGGGGCGAAAGGACCAACAAATCCGGAGTCAGTTGTATGTCCCTGTTAAGTATCGGGTCTCTGGCTGTTATTACCAGCCGGCCATCTTCAGATGTTACACGCGGTTTTTCGTCGATCTCATACTGGATGAACATCACTCCGGCCTGCCGCGCTTTTGTGTAGTATGCTTCGGCGGAGCCGTTGACCATTATATCCCGGTAAAAGATGAAAACGCGGAGATTAGGGTTTTTATTTTTAAGAAAAAGGGCGTTTTTTAAAGCGGAGGAACAGCAGACACGGCTGCAATACTGGTGCTGATCGTCGCGTGAATCCACGCATTGGATCATGGCAACGGATTTAAGTGTGGTGGGGTCTAGTTTTCCGAAAGTAAGCTCCTGTTCCAGTTCGGCTTGAGTGATAACGGCCGCAGATTGCCCGTATCCATAGGCCTGCGTGTCGCCTTGGTGTCCGCCCGTGGCAAGAATGACTGTTCCATGTTTCAGTTCCTCCAGTTTTCCTTCTTTTGTTTTGACAGTGGTTGAAAATCGTCCAGCTCTCCCCTTTGAATCCGTGATCTCCGTGTTTAAAAAGGTTTTAATGCGCGGATGTTTTTTGACCTGATCGATCAGTCTGAGGAGGTATTCCTGCGGCGAGTCTCCGTTCAGGGTATACTGCAGCGTCAGGGCCGTGCCGCCCAGTTCGGTGGTTTTTTCTATGAGATCTACTTCGTATCCTAGTTCAGCTAGAGAAAAAGCGGCCGTCATACCCGCCACACCCCCGCCAACAACCAGTGTGCGCTGGACAACTTCAATCGATATCCCTGGATCAGAATTCATGCTGAGGAGTTTAACCAGGCTGGTGTTCAATGCGCTGAATATCTCCCGTTCCTTTATTTTCGAGTCCATGGTTACTTTAGGAAAGGTGGGACTAAAGATATCGACCACATTTATGAGTCGAGGGTCAAGTTCTATCTTCCGGCCCAGTTCTGTCAGTTTTGGTTCGTAGGCAAAGGGCATGCAGGCGCCAAGCAGGAGCCGGTTGGGCTGTAAACTTCTGACCTCTTTTTCAATTTGCCACCAGCCCATCTGTGTGCACATATTCTTAACTTGAATGACGCTTCGCACCCCGGGAAGTCTTGACAGTCTTTTGCGAACAGCTCTCAGGTCAATGCTTTTTTCAAGTGTGTGGCAGGAGGTGCAAAGCGCGATTAAGGTTCGAGGCGCCTCCCTGGAAACATCCCGGTAACCTGGTGGTTTTTCCACCTGCGGGCTAGGTTTCTCAGAGGCTTTAAGTAAACGGGAAGCTTCCACGGCAGCGGCACCAGCTTGAATGACAGATCCTGAGATGTCCTTGGGACCTGAAAAAGAGCCAGCGGTAAAGATGCCCGGTTTGCCTGTCTGTGCCGGGGCCAGTGATTGTGTTTTGCAAAATCCGCCCGGGTCCTCTTGGAGACCGATTATTTTAAGAAGATTTTTGCTCTCGGCAGGCGGTCTGGCCCCGAGGGCCAGTACCACCATATCAAAAACCTCTTCTTGTCTGGTATTGTGCTTGTCAACATAATTGAGCTTCACCCCTCCGGAAACAGTGTCTCGACTCAGCGAATGTACCCGGCAGCGCTGAAATTTGACGCCTAATTCCTTCTCCGCCCGGTCCCGGTATCGCTGAAAATCTTTCCCAGACGTGCGCATATCCACATAGAAAATAACGGTCTCGGCTCGACCCTGACTGACCTCCTTGGCCATGATCGCTTCCTTGATAGAAGACATACAGCACACGGATGAGCAAAAATCAAGGTCGCGCCGTGGTTCCCGCGACCCAACGCATTGAAGCCAAGCGATTTTACGCGCGGGTTTCTCGGTGCCCGGGATTTGCAAATTACCGCCGCATATTCCTGTACCGCTTATCATCCGTTCGAACTCCATGGCTGTGACCACGCCCGGCAAGAGACCATAACCGTATAAAGTAGCAAGTTCTTCGGGATTGAAACATTCAAATCCCGCTGTTAGAATCACGGCTCCAGCTTCCAGGGTAAGTTCCCGGTAATATTCCATGGTCAGATAAGTTTTGTCCAGCCAGGGAATCACCTTCTTTTCTTCCAGAGGCTTGGCGACGACATCTTGAACTCCAACAGCCGTCAACCTCTGCGCCGCTTCCATTTCTTCCGGCTCAGCCATAAGGGCTACCCGAACTCCGGGATGCGTTTCAATGATTCGGGTGATCATGTCCTCCATGGCTATGTCAGGGAGACCCGCATCCAGCAGTAACAGATGAAAGTCACTATCCTCAGAAAGTATCTGAAGGGCTTCAGCTCCGGTTTTAGCTGTTATCAAAGGGAAGTTTTCGTCTTTCAGCCATTTTTCAAAATTTTGACCGGTTGACGGGTCGGAATCCGCGACTAAAATTTTGAAGGCAGCCCTTGCCTCGAACCTGAAATCTATGGCCCCGGTGGGGCAGGCCTGAAAACAGGCCCAACACCTCTGGCAGTTGTCCATATCTACCGCGTAGTGATTAGGGATCGTATAGGGAGCGGGAAGGTGTATAACCGGGCGCATTGTCACGCCGGCATTGAATTCATCCGGAACACGCGCCGGGCATGCCTCGGCGCATTCGCCGCAGCCAATACAAAGATTCGGATCCACAAAAGTCGGTTTTTTTTGCAAGGCGATATGGAAGTTGCCGGGCTCTCCTTCAATGGCAATCAATTCGGTGTTCAGCATGACATCTATATTTTCATGGTACAGCCCTTTACGCATACAATATTGAGAGCACTTATCACGCTCCACAAGCGGGAGCATTTTACACATTCCGCAGCGATCGCTTGGAAATTGACGGTCTAACTGAGTCAAAGTTCCGCCCAGGCTTTGGTTCTTGTCAATGAGCACCACTTTGTTGCCGGCCTCGGCAAGGTCCAGTGAGGCTCTGATGCCCGCAATACCACCACCAACAATCAAGGCAGAATATTTCATTACCCAACTCTCTCGGCCCGGTTATTAGCCCTTAGCTCATATTATCAGTAAGCTCTTGAAACTCTTCCATCTCGAACAGAGACATGGGCGGTGGTTCATCAAGGTTTCGTCCAGCCTCATAGTTAAATGCTTTTTGAGTATCTGCGGCGATCGTTCTAAACAGTTCCATGATCGGGATATTATTTGGGCAGGCGTTGGAACACTGGCCGCAGCCCACACAGGAGAGACTTATGTGCGTAAGCCGGGTTAAATGGTAAAAAAGTGTATCGACCGGCATTTTGAGAGCGCCTTTTTGCTCGGCCCATCCCAGGTACTGCCACGGTTTGTAATCAAATATATCGGTCAAAAAAACACACTCTCTGCAGTAGCAGGCCGGACAGACTACTCGGCAGTTGTAGCAGTTAACACAGTCGACAAGGTAGGCGGCCAGCTTGTCTGGGCTTGACACGGCTTGACGTGTTTCTTCAAACATGTTGTCCCGGTACGCCGTCCGATTTTCAACGAGTTTTTTTAGCGCCTTCTTCCGCTGCTCAGGCTCTTCGGCCCGAGGCAGGTGCAGCTTATTTAAAAATTGTTCGCCGCGTTCAGTATTGGCCATAACCGGTAGACCGTCCTTAAAATCCAGGCCAATAAGACCAATGCTGATGTCGGCATTTTCCGGGGAAGGGTGCTCGCACGCCCTGCACGCCCGGGCGATGTCGAAATCCAAAGCCTTCTCGGACTTGTTTTCGTTAAAATCCTGAAGAAATTTCAAGCTCGACTTGAAACCATCTCCTGAATTCGCCTCGATGAATTTAGCGTAATCATCTCTTTTAAAAGCCCCTAGACAGTCAATCCCGATGATAATCAAATCTTCCATGCTGCCTTGGTTCAACTTGACCAGTTCAATAAAGGCTCTAATTTCACATGGCCGAAGGACCACGCCCAATTTTTTATTGATCGGTGTTCGGGTGAGTTTTGAGACTATTTTTGCCGCATTTACGGGAAAAACTGGTGCCAAAGGGTCTGCATAATCGAGTTTTTCAGGGTTAGTCACCAGCATAGGCATCACTGTCTTTTTATCGGCCAGATGACTAGGAACCAGGATGGCAGTTATATCTTCATCTTTAAGGAGATTTTTAAGGAAATATTGCAGCGCGGTCAGTGGATTTTGATTTTGGATTGCGATTTTCACTGCTGGGGCCATCGAATCTCTCCGCAGATCAAAAATAAATACTGTGATGCTTTCCTCAGACGGCCAGGTTCCGAATTCCGGTAGGGCCTAACGCTTTGATCTCTGAGACCAGCGATTTTATTGTTTCAGCGAAAACGTTTCCTTCACTTGCCCCGATCCAGGTTATTCTAATCCTTCTTTTTTCGATACCGAATCTGCTAAGTATTTCTTGAAGCAGTTTGACCCGGCGTCGCGCTTTGTAGTTTCCATTGATGTAGTGGCAGTCACCAGGATGGCATCCACTGATCAGAACAGCGTCCGCACCGGCAAGCAGCGCTTTGATGACATATTTGGGATCCACCATACCGGTGCAATTGACCCGAATCAACCGAACGTTTCCAGGCTGGGTCATCCGCGAGGTACCCGCAAGATCCGCCGCCGTGTAGCTACACCAGTTACAGACGAAAGCAATGATTACCGGTTCGAATTCAGCTGTTTTTATCTCCATTTTTTCGTCTCACTGCGGGAATTCATAATATTTCTTTCAGGCTGAGAGTGCTTTATCCTGTTTTAGTAAGCCATCAACCTCGGCAAAAACCTGCTTTTCAGTGAAATGCTTAATTTGGGCCGCACCACTGGGGCAGAAAGCAGCACAGCTTCCGCATCCTTTACAGATGGCTTCATTTACAATGCAGATCCGGTTGTATTCGACAAAGTCGATGGCTGAATAAGCGCAGAGTTCCTGGCATGTTCGGCAACCTGAGCAGATATTCGGATCTATCCACGCCGTAATCGGAGAAATGGTCACGCGACCCCGTACGCTCAAGGCCAGGGCCTTGGCCGCTGCGCCCGAGGCGTACGATACGGAATCAGGTATATCTTTTGGCCCTTGACAGGTTCCGGCCAGAAAAATGCCTTCAGTGGACGTGGTGACAGGCCCCAGTTTGGGATGTTCTTCCAGAAAAAAACTATCTGGCCCCTGGGTGATACCGAAGAGTCGGGCGATCTCTGCCGAGTCTTTGGTCGCTTCCATGGCCGTGCATAATATGACCATGTCCACCGGCACACGCAAAAAATCTCCCAGAAGTGTATCCTCACAAAGAACTATCAATTTACCTTCTTCTTCCGGAAAGCGGGCCTGGTCGGTTACCTCGGCCGGGCGACCTCTGATGAAAATAGTCCCTTCATCCTGAACCCGATGATAGAATTCCTCATAGCCTTTTCCGAAACAACGCAGATCAATGTAAAAATTATAGACCGCCACATCCGGTCCGGCCTTTTCTTTGATAAGATGGGCGTATTTGAGCGCGTACATGCAGCAAACCCGGGAGCAGTATTCGTGATAGTTCTGATCGCGGCTGCCAATACAGTGGAGAATGGCCACGCTTTCCGGGGGCTGGCCGTTTTTCATGACGATTTGACCGCCGGTCGGGCCAACAGGACTGTTCAAGCGTTCAAACTGCAGGGCGGTATACACATTATCAAAGCGTCCAAATCCGTATTGCGGCAGTATACCTGGATCAAACACATCGTATCCGGTGGCCAGGATGATAGATCCGACGCGGATAGTGAGCTCTTTTTCTTCCTGGGTGAAATCAATGGCCTGGGATGGACAAAGTTTTTCGCAGACCCTTCCTTTACCTTTTGTGAAATAACGACAGTTTTCTGTATCAATGATCGGCACCAAAGGGACTGACTGCGGGGAATAGCGGTAAATGGCTTTGCGGTTGCCCAAA
The DNA here is from genome assembly GCA_964629485.1 of uncultured Thermodesulfobacteriota bacterium. Lineage (GTDB taxonomy): Bacteria > Desulfobacterota > Desulfarculia > Adiutricales > JAFDHD01 > JAFDHD01. The sequence goes on from CAZVRN010000129.1 coordinate 7,639, forward strand.
AATTCGTCAAATTCACTGGGCACCTTCACGGGGCACTTGTCAATACAAAGTCCACAGCCGGTACAAAGGTCTTCATTTACATAACGGGGCTTCCGACGAATCTTAACCTGAAAGTCGCCGACAAAACCGTTGACTTCAATCACCTCGCTGTAAGTAAGTAATTCGATATTTGGGTGTTGCGAGACAGCCACCATTTTGGGCATGGAGATACAGGCGGCGCAGTCCAGCGTAGGAAAAGTCTTGTCGAATTGGGCCATGTGTCCGCCAATAGAGGGGGCTTTCTCCACAAGATAGGTTTTTTGGCCGGTTTCGGCTATATCCATGGCCGCCTGCATACCGGCAATACCCGCTCCAACCACCAGGGTTTCCGGGTATACAGGCACTTCCGGGGCAAACAGCTTGCCGTGGTAACCGACCCTGTTTACCGCCGCTTCCATCAGATGCATGGCTTTCAGGGTGGCCTCATCCGGGTCTTCGATAACCCAGGAACAATGTTCCCGGATACAGGTCATCTGAAAGAGGTAGGGGTTTAGACCGGCGTTCTCGCAGGCGCGCTGGAAGGTTTTTTCGTGTAGCCTCGGGGAGCAGGAAGCGGCTACC
>CAZVRN010000130.1:0-8229 GCA_964629485.1 uncultured Thermodesulfobacteriota bacterium
GAATTGAATAAGCTTGTCAAAAACATCCTTGTAGGTTAGGACGGCCTTGACACCGTCCAGGTTCTCGGCGGCGCTCGTATCAATGCTTTTTATGGTCGCATGGGGGTGAGGGCTGCCAAGGATCTTGACATAGTAGTCGGCCTTGATATCGTCCACGTACTCAGCCCGGCCCGTAACCTTGTCACGGGCTTCCCTGATCGGTATGGACTTCCCGATGACTTTCAATTGTTTCGCCGTCATGTCAATGACCTCCCATCTTGCCGATTGCCGCCATGATGGACTCGATGATCTGCGTGTATCCCGTACACCGACAGAGATTGCCCTGGATGCCCTCCCGGATCTCCTGCTCGGTCGGGCTGGGATTCTTGTCGATGAGGGCCTTGGCCGACATGATCATGCCGGGCGTGCAAAAGCCGCATTGAACGCCGAAGTTTTCCACAAAGGCTTCCTGGATCGGGTCGAGGGCCCCGGTCTCCGGGTCTTCAAGTCCTTCAATGGTCAGGATTGACTTTCCCTCGTACTCGACAGCCAGGGTGAGACAAGAGACGATGGGTTCCCCGTCAACCAGCACGGTACATGCGCCGCATTCGCCGCGGTTGCAGCCGATCTTGGTGCCAGTAAGCCCGAGTCTTTCCCTCAAGACCTCGGCCAAGGTCTCGTTGACCCCGACATCCAAAACATAGTTTTTCCCGTTCACCAGGAGATTAATCGTTTTTTTGTTCTTTGCCTGTTCCATCCACATTCACTCCCGTCTTGATTGAGTCGTCCTCTGATGCGACCATGCCGTGAGGTCAGGTCTTTTTTTTCAGTTTTAACCGCTGCCTGAGCAGCTTCTGGAGTTCATCCAGGGACAATGGTTCCTTTTTCTTGTTCCTGATACTCAAGATTTTTTCTTTGAGGCGATTTATGGCCAGGATCCGAGGCGGGATGCCTTCGGTGCGGGCCTCGGCCAGTATCTGGCCGGTCAGCGGTGCGATGAGCGCCTCCAGTGAGCGGAACAGGTCCTCAGCCGTGCCGCCAAGGAGATCGACGATGGCCACGACCACCCCACCGATATTGGAAAGGAAGTCGGGAATGACCTGGATGTTCCGGCTGAAAAGGACCTGGTCCGCCTCATCAGTTACCGGGTTGTTGGCGATACTTGAAATCACGCCCGCCTTGATCATGTCCGCATTTTTCTCGTTGATCACGGATGGCCGGGCGCCCGGGATGAGGATATCCACCGGCAGCGTATAGATGTCCTCCTTGTTGAGATTTCGGGCATCGTCGTATTCGGAGAGAGCCTTGTCCCCGTGTCGCTTTCTTGCTTTCAGCAGTCCCTGGACATCGAGACCGTTTTTGTTGTATTTGCAGCCGTCAATATTTGACCAGGCCACCACCTTGGCTCCGGCTTGGTCGATGTAAGAGGCCACACCACCGGCTGCCTTGCCGAAACCCTCGATGGCTACGGTCGCCCCCTTGATGTCTATGCCGGCATACTCACAGCCGGCTTTAGCCGCCACGACCACGCCGTAACCGGTGGCATGGTTTTCAAGCGGTTCGCCATTCTTCTCTTGAAGGGATAGGCCGGACGAGGGATAAGGTACCTCCGCGCCGTCATAAATGATCTTGACATCCTCTGTGTCGGTCCCCATGTCTGAAGCCACGGTTACACCGGCACTGATCAGCGGTTTGGCCAGTCGGCCGAACGCTCTCAGGATGGCTTCCTTCTGCGGGCGAGGCATGGCCGGGTCGGCCCAGATGCCTGACTTGGCCCCGCCGATCGGGAGGTCAATCATGGCGAATTTGTAGGTCATGGCTCTGGCCAGACCGAACATCTCCCTGGTGGTGATGTCAGGCAGCATGCGCGTGCCGCCGCCGGCTCCTCCGGCGGCCATGGTGTCGACCACGATTACGCCTTTCATTCCGACCTCGGGATCGTGCAGGTAAAGAATTTTTTCCGGGCCGATCTCGTCAACCAGCTTCAACCATTCAGACACTTTTTACCTCCGCTCATTTATTTTTTATCACGCAGGCTGCGCCGAGCAGATCAATGATCAGACGCGCAGCCACCTGTGCGGTTCGGCCGCTGGGGTCAAACAAGGGGTTGACCTCGACCAGGTCCATCCCGGCCAATCTTCCTTTTTGAGCCGTGAGGCGCAACAGCCGGCGAAGCTGGCGGTAAGTCAGTCCTCCGGGCTCAGGCGTCCCGGTTCCAGGGGCGACCGAAGGATCAAGGACGTCGATATCCACGGTGATATACAGGTTTTCACTGTCAGGGATCTGGGAGGAAATGAATTCCTCGCCCTTGTCATGGACCTCCGTGGCGGTGAAGAACCTGGATTTACTTTTTTCCGCGGCTTCGATCCAGTCCGGTATGTTGTGCAGCCCCCGGATACCGATGTGCGACAGACCTGTGACGTTTTCCAGTTCTGATACCCGCTTCATCGGGTTGGCGTGTGAAAGTTTAATACCGAGCGTGTCGTCCATCAGGTCCAGGTGCGAGTCGAACTGGACGACGTGGATAGGTATGTCGCTGAAGGCGCGGAGGACCGGGAAGCTGATGGAGTGGTCCCCGCCCAGGATGACCGGCATGGCCTGTCTTGACCTGATATCTTTGACGAAGCGGGTGGCTGTATCAAAAGTCTCCACGGTCAGGGTGGGTAAGGTTGGTATATCTCCGCAGTCCACAATGCGTACCCCGGGAAGGATGTATCGTTCCAACTCGACATCGTAGAAGCCATTCCGTCTTGAATAGCCCATCGCATAAATCATGGATGCATCACGGATGGCCTTCGGGCCATGCCGCGCGCCTGACCGATTCATGGTCCCGCTGTCCAGACAGAAACCGGCCACGGCGACATCGGCCTTAAGGTTGGACAAGTCAAAACACATTGGCGCCCGGCAGAAACTGGGTATGCCTTCGTAGCCGAAAAAAGGCTTTTGTCTGTCCATGGTCATCTGATAATCCTCATACTCATTCGCGCTTTGCAAAGATGGAAATGAGCCCGTTAGGCCAGCGAAGCAGGACCAGAATTACGATGAAGTACGTGATGGCTGCTTGAAAAGGCAAAACAGACTCGGGTAAAAACGTTCGCAGGCCGATTTCCAGGAAGCCGAAGACAAGGCCGCCGACAACCGCGCCGGTGAGGCTGGCCATACCACCGAAAACCAGGGCGATAAACGCCTTTATCAAGGGAGTCAGACCAATGTTCGGTTCGATGGATCCGCGCTGGGCGATATAGAGAAAGGCGGCGATTCCAGCGAGCAAGCCCGAGATGGCGAAGGCCGTGGCGATGACCCGGTTGGCCCGGATGCCCATGAGCCGCGTGACCGGAAAATCAGCGGCCGCCGCCCGCATGGCCAGGCCCGTTGTTGTTTTTCGCAGGAAAATGGTCAGCGAGATCAGTGATACAACGGTCAATATGACCGCAATGGCCTGATAAGTGGCGATTCCAGCGTCCCCTATCGGCCAGAATTTTATAAGCCATATCGGCCTCTTAACGGGTAATCGCAACGGGGAGATGGCGTTGGCCCAGCCCTGATGAAGAATCATCTGAAGTCCGAAGCTGGTGATGATTCCCGTGGTCAGAAAGGCGTTTCGAATCGGTCTGAAGGCGATGCGCTCCATTAATACCGCCCCGATTCCAGCGGCAAAAACAGCAAAGAGCACCACCACTATGAAGGGCATGCCGGTGAGCAGCAGAAAATACATGCAATAGCCAGTCACGGCGATCAACTCGCCGTGGGCAAAGTTAATCATTTCGAGGATGGCGAAAACCATGGCCAGGCCGAGTGCTAGAAGTGCGTATAGGCCGCCCACGCTCAAGCCGATGATTATGACCGAAATTAGCTCATCCATCGCCGTCTGAATCCTTTTCAAGACCCAAGTATGTTTCCAGCACGTCCGTGGAGGCGCGAAGTTCTGCACTGGTACCGGATATCTCGATCTGGCCGTTGGTAAAGACATAGCCGCGATCAGCTATGGTCAGGGACATTTCAGCATTTTGTTCCACTAAAAGGATGGTCAAACCTCGTTGAGGCAGCTCAGCGATGAGGTCGAAAATCTGGTCCACGATCCGGGGGGCCAGTCCGAGAGAGGGTTCATCAAGCAAAAGGAGCTTGGGCGCCGACATCAAGGCCCGGGCGATGGCCAGTTGCTGCTGTTCCCCGCCAGATAGAGTTCCGCCGAGTTGATGGCGCCGTTTAGCCAGGATGGGAAATAGATCGAAGACCATTTCCCGCGTGGCCGCAACGGCCTTTCGGTCATGCCGGCTGGCTGCGCCGAGTCTCAAATTTTCCTCGACGGTCAGATCGGCAAAGATGTGGCGTCCCTCCGGGGTCAGGGTCATACCCAGCCTGACGATTTGTTCGGTGGCCAGGCCGGTTATATCTTGATTCTCAAATGTGATCCGCCCGGCAGAGACGGCATGGAGTCCCATAATGGCCTTGAGTGTGGTGCTTTTCCCGGCCCCATTAGGCCCGAGCAGGGCGACGATCTCTCCCTTGGAAACAGAAATGCTCGCCTCCCGTACGGCGGCAATGGGGCCGTAACTGACGGATATATGTTCCAGAGCGAGTATGCTCACCGAACAGCCCTGTAGTCTCCTAGTTCAACGGCGGGATGTCCGCCGGGTTCGGGATGACCCACTTGATAAGGGTTTTTTTGCCATTGTGCATTTTACAAAGGGCTATCGGCCGGAAGGCCATTCGGTTTCTGCCAGCAAAAGTGATTTTACCGGTCGCGCCTTGCACGTCTTTGAGGGTATCCAGGGCGTCGCGAATGGCCGGCCCATCAGTCGAACCCGCCTTGAGAACTGCGGCTTCGATAAGCTTGACCGCATCGTATCCCAGGGCCGGATACAGCCCCCGGTTCTCTTTGCCATACTTCCGCTTATAGTCCCGGTTGAACTTGTCCATTGAATTTCCGGGTTGGGCGATAGAGTTGGTGGTGAAGACCACTCCTTCGGTTACTTTGCCCAGACCAAGCGCGCTCGGTTCATCAATGGCTTCGGCTCCGAAATACGGAATCTTGATTCCGGCCATGCGCATGGAACTCAGGAGACTGGCGTAATATGCCCCGAAGGCCGTACTCATGATCACATCCGGCTGAGGTTTGAGCTTTTTGATTTTCCTGACTTCCACCGTGAAGTCCTCCTGGGAGAGGGTGTAAGTACATTTTCCAATGAGTTTTCCGCCCATTTGCTCAAAAGCCCGGGCAAAGTATTCAGGCAGCTCAAAAGTGTAGGCATCATCCGGGCTGACCAGGATATACGCGGTCTTGTATCCTTCTTCGATGGCATACCTGGCCAGGACCGCCGCCTGAATATGCCCGGCTGAATTGACATTGAACCCGTAAGGACCGATGGCTCGGGGGACGCTCGGCGAGGTGATGTGAGGGCCGAGCATGGGGACATTTTTTTTGGCGCAGAGTTTACCGACAACAATGGCGTAAGCCGAGGTCGCCGGCCCCATGACCACATCAACGCCGTCGGCCAGAAGCGTTTTGGTCAGTTTGATGGCGGTTTTCCCGCGCAGCCTGTAGTCCTTGACGGCCAGCTTGATTTTGTATTTGCCGCCGATCCCGCCAGCGGCATTGATCTGTTCCACGGCCAGCTTGACCCCCTTCAGGGTCGGAATTCCATAATATTGGGTGTATCCGGTCAGGTCGAATACACAACCGAGGTAAAGCGTGTTCGGGTCCTTGGCCGCAGCCGGCGTCACGAACATGATCATCAATCCAGCCGCAACAGTGAAGATGCCTAGAGCCTTCATTAATTTTTTAAGCTGCATGATCTTACCTCCCTTTGCAGTTTTTACCCGCGCCCCTTGTAAGGGCAAGAGGGCGTCAGGCTCGTTGACCTTTTATATTGTTTCGCTTTCTCCCAATATATGCTTCGATGACATCGGGATCGTGCTGGACCTCGTAAGGAAATCCTTCAGCGATAATCCGCCCCTCGTTCAGAACGACAACCCGGTCGCACAGTTTCATGATCATGGGCAGATCGTGGTCAACAACCAACAGGCCGAAACCGAACGAGGTTCGCAGCCTCTTTAATGTTTCAACAAGCTGGTCCGATTCCTTGCGGACCATGCCGGCTGCCGGTTCGTCTATAAGCAGGAACGAAGGTTCAAGGGCCATAGCCCTGGCGATTTCCAGGGACCTTTGCAGACCGTAAGGAAGGTTCCCGGCCATCTGGTAAGCATAGTTTTCCAGGTCAAACTCCAGAAGGAGCCTATTCGTTCTTTGTATCGGGTCTTCATACTTCAAAGCCTTCGGGCTGGTCGCTCCGGCCAGGATGTTGGCCAGGACCGTCATGTGGGGAAATATTTTAATAGACTGAAAAGTGCGCCCGATGCCCTGCCGGGCGACTCGATGTGCGGGCCAGGAGGTAATGTCCAAGCCATCAAGGGTGATAGAGCCGCCAGTCGGCAGAAGCGCGCCGGAAATAATATTGATCAGGGTTGTCTTTCCCGAGCCGTTGGGGCCGATCAGTCCGAGAATTTCGCCCTGGTCCAGCCTCAAGCTGACGTCGTTGAGGGCGCGCAGGCCTCCGAAATTCTTGGTCACATGCTCGATCAGGAGGCGCTGAGTCGAAGCAGGTTCAGGGACTGTTTCGCGGGCTGGAGCCTTGCGGGGTGGGCTTGGTTCACGATTTCGGTCCTGGATGGCCCGCCGTCTCTTTAAGTTGGCTAGATGCTCATCAATTTCGAACCACCCGGTAATGCCATCCCTTTTCCAGAACATCACGGCCATTATGACCACACCGGTGCCAATCATGGTCAAGCCGTGAATTTCGGGAAAATGAACAGGCCCGATGGTTGGGCCTTCCCCGAGCCGTTCCAGCAGCTCCATGACCACCGTCCAGAAAACCGCGCCGATAACAGCGCCCGAGACTGTGGCCACACCGCCGATGATGACCATGGCCAGCAAGGTGAAGGCTAAATCCAAGTAAAACAGGTCATAATTAACCAGGGTTAGAAAATGCGTGAGCAAGGCCCCGGCCACGGCCATGACCATAGCGCTGATGACCCAGGCTAGAAGACGAAGGTTGGGGACGTTGACCCCCAGCGATTCGGCTGCTTCCCTGTTTTCAGCAGAGGCTCCCAGCCTGATACCCGCCACCGAATCCTTAAAGAAACGAGCCAAGAGAATGGCCGCCATGGCAAAGCCGAAGGCCGTCCATAGTCCACAATACTGAGGCACGTCATAAATACTCTTGACTCCCCGCGTGACATCCGTCCAAACCAAGGAGATTTCATAAATGACCACCAGAAAGCACAAGGTCACGATGACCGTACCGGCATCACCCATGCGGCAGAAAGGAACACCGATCAGGAAGGCAAAAACACCGACAGACACGACCGTGATGAGCAGGGCCGGCACAAAACCCAGATGCACATTAGCTAAAAAGAAAGGAAGATTCGGAAGCAGTTCGGCCTTTGTGGCCACCTCCAGGGTCAAAAGGGCTTGGAGGTGGGCGGCGATATTCATGAAGGCGACATGCCCAAAGCTGGCTACCCCTGATGTACCGATAAACATGTAAAACCCAAGAGCCGCAATCAGGGTTATAAAAAGGTACGTGATGGTGATTCGAGTCGGCTCGGAAAAGGAAAAATGCGGGGTTACGGCCAGAACGGTCAGAGGGATGACCAGGAGGATGACACCCTTCCAGGAATCTGAGGACAAGGCTCCCCCCAGCCAGACGGCCGCCCGCCTGTTAATGGTATCTGCTTGATGAATCACGGCTTGCCGCTTCCATATAATTAGAAGTCATTTCAAAAAAGTTTGTTTACCCTAACTCATTGTCGTACAAAAAATTAAGTCCTCGAAATATTTAATATATTCCTGTGGGTTAAATTTTCTTTCTCCACGATTTAGTCCAAAACACTAATTTTGAGATAGTCTTTACATTAATTTCTTTCAGATGCCAGAAAGCGGGTTTTGGAACGGTCTTTTATCTCCTGGTCGGCATCTTGATGGCAGTCTCAGGGTCATAGCGTCTTCTCAATATCGGTCAAGCTCCTGTCGATCGCCTCCACCAGCGTATCGACATCCTGCCTGGTGAAGTTGTAGTTCGGGGCGATCTCGATAACGCCGGTTGAACCTCGAATGAAGACGCCGTAATCCAGGGCCCGTTCAGCCACTCTTTCGGCCACTGTTTCCCGTACGGAAAAGGCTTCCCTGGTCTTACGGTCCTTGACCAGTTCGATACCGGCCAGCAGACCCATGCCCCGTACATCGCCGAC
>CAZVRN010000131.1:0-8213 GCA_964629485.1 uncultured Thermodesulfobacteriota bacterium
ACACTTCCTGACCGGGCACCACGCCGAACACCATGGCGGTGAAAGCATACTTATCCTGGCCATGGCCTGCGCCCTGGGCGGTGTCGTCCTGGCCTGGTTCGAGTTCGGGGCCAAGAACGCCAGGCAGGAAGGCTTTATAAGCCGCATGAAGCCTGTTGATGCGCTGTTTTCCAATAGATGGTATATGGACCATGCCTATCGCAAGCTTCTGGATTATGTTGTTTACGGCGGTTTTACCAATGTGTTTACCAGAAATGACCGTGTTATCATAGACGGCGGCATAGATGGCTTGACCAGATTCACGGTTTCCTTGGGCAGAGTCATTTCCCGGCTGCAATCCGGACTCTTGCAGTATAACCTTTACTTGACCTTCTTGGTCATAGCCCTTATGGGACTCTATTTCCTCCTGGTTTAGATTTATGGCTGATTTTTACGAAATAATTAGGCAATGGCCTCTCCTATCGGCCATTCAGTTGGTTACGGCCCTGGGTTTACTGATCATCATGCTTATCCCCGAGGATCGGCCTTGGGCTATCAAGAAGGTGGCCGCTGTTTTTTCCGGTGTGGATTTACTCATCTGCATTTTGCTCTTCCTGGCCTATGATAAGCAGGCCGGCGGGCTTCAGTTTGTGGAAAAGTCTTTATGGGTCAAGGCCCTGGGCATTTACTACTTCAATGCGGTCGATGGCATCAACCTGCCCATGCTTCTCCTCACCGGTATCGTCTTATTCACGGGCTGCCTTACCATGTGGGAACTGGAAAACCGGGTCAAGGAATTCTTCTCATTTTCCTTTCTCCTGGTCTTCGGCGTCTTCGGCGTCTTCATGTCCTTCGACCTCTTCTTCCTCTTTGTTTATTACGATATCGCCCTCTTCCCCATGTATCCTCTTATCGCTATCTGGGGAAGCACCCGCAAAGAATACGGGGCCATGAAGCTGACCCTTTACCTGCTCGCTGGCAGCGCCTTGATTCTGCCGGGTATTATTTTACTGTATGTCAAATCCGGGCTCGGCACCTTCGACCTCATGGCCCTCCGGGGCGCTCATTTTACGCCCCTGGTGCAGAGTATTGGATTTCTGCTCTTTTATTTCGGGTTCGGAGTGCTGGCCGGCGTCTGGCCGTTCCATACATGGTCTCCCGTAGGCCACGTGGCCGCCCCCACCTCCGTCTCCATGATTCACGCCGGTGTTTTGATGAAACTCGGAGCTTACGGAGTGCTTAGAGTCGGCGCTTTTCTCTGCCCGGCGGGCTGGGCTCAGTGGGCGGACCTGATGGCGGTTCTGGCCACCATTGGGATTGTTTACGGGGCCTTTGTCGGCCTGGCCCAGACAGACCTCAAGTATGTCATCGGCTACTCGTCGGTCTCCCATATGGGTATTGTCGGGCTGGGGTTGTCAACTGTAACCATAAGCGGCCTGAACGGGGCGGTGTTTCAGATGTTTGCCCACGGAATCATGACCGCCCTGCTCTTTTCCTCGGTCGGTTTTATTTATGACAAGACTCATACCAAGAATACTTTTGACCTGGGAGGAATGTCCGCCAACATGCCGATTATTTCCGGGTTCTTCATCCTGGCCGCCATGGCCGGGGTCGGAGTCCCGGGCCTGGCCAGCTTCTGGGCCGAACTGCTGGTCTTCATTTCCTCGGTCAAGGTTTATCCGATCAGAGGCATCCTGGCCATCTGCGGGCTGCTCATATCCGCCTTGTTTATGCTGCGGGTCGTCATGAAGACGTATTATGGCCCGCGTAATCAGAAATTCGCCGGTCTGCCGGACGTAAGCCTCTGGCTGGCCAGTCCCAGGATTATTTTGGCTGGAGTTATTGTGTTGTTCGGTTTGTTTCCCTGGTTGATGTTGAATTTAATACAGGTATCGACCGCAACTTTCCCCAAAGTGATGGGCTTTTAATTAGTGACGTGCTGTTTTAGCCAGAATTACCGAGAGTATGATGCTTAACCAAGTAATTTTATTTCTTCCGGAATTATTCTTCCTGTTCATGGCCCTGGTTCTGTTTGGGTTGTCGGTTTTGTCCGGCAGACCAAACCCCAGGCGTGATTATTACACGGCCCTGGTCTTAAGCGCTATCGGCTTGGTCATCACCTTGGGTTCGCTCGGGGCGGAGGGACATTTATTTTTCAGGGCCTACAGGCTGGACCTGTTTTCTCAAATTTTTAAATGCTTCCTCAGTCTTGGTCTCTTCCTGGTCATCGCCATCTCCAGTCGGCTCGGTGACATTGAAGAGCGTCATCATCCCGAATTTTTTCTCTTCCTGACGACCTCGACCTTGGGCATGATGCTTCTTGTCTCTGCTGTCGAACTCATTACCCTGTATGTGGCCCTGGAACTGTCTTCCTACTCTCTCTATATTCTTGTGCCCATGAGGAAGAAATCCGAAGCCGATACCGAGGCGGGCGTCAAGTACTTCTTTATCGGCGCCATGGCTTCAGCCACGATGCTTTTCGGCATGAGTTACATTTACGGCGTCTGTCATACAACCTACCTGGTCGAGATTGTAAACCGGCTGCCTTCGCTGATGTTTTCTCCCGGCGCTGTGCTCGGCATGATCCTCACGCTTTGCGGACTCTTTTTCAAACTAGCGGTTTTCCCCTTTCATACATGGGCCCCGGATGTTTACGAGGGCGGGGCCAATCACGTAATAGCCTACATCGCCACCACCTCGAAAATGGCCGGTATGGCCATTCTCATTCGACTGACAGCTCTGAGCGGCGGAGGCAGCACTTACATGATCAACCTGCTGATAATCCTGGCCATGGTTGGAATGACTTTCGGCAACCTGGTCGCCATCAAGCAGAAAGACTTTAAGCGCATGCTGGCTTATTCCTCTATTGCCCATGCCGGATATGTCCTGCTCGGTATTATGAGCATGTCTGAAATGGGATACAGCAGCGTGATTTACTACGCCCTGGTTTACATGGTTTTGAACTTCGCCTGCTTCATGGTCTTGATTACCGTGTCCAAACAGGACCGGAACGTGATGATTGACGACTTTTCCGGGCTGTACAAGCGGGCCCCCCTCTTGGCCGTGACCTTGTTGCTGGGTGTGTTCGGGCTGGCCGGCCTGCCGCCGACCGGCGGCTTTACCGGCAAGTTTCTGATTTTCATCGCCATCATTGAAAAAGGTTATTTATGGCTCGCCATATTTGCCATGATTAACGTGACCATTTCACTTTATTACTATATCAATGTCGTCAAGGCGGCTTACCTGAATCCTCCGGCTGAAGGCAGCGAAAAGATAAAGATTTCGGTCCCCCTGCGCCTGCTTAATTATGCGGTCATTGTCCTCATCCTTTGGCTGGGGCTTTATCCGGCCACGCTTTTTGATCAAGCCAGGATTGCGGCCAGGGCTGTCTTGGCCGTGCTATAAGAGAGTGTAACATGCTGAGCGTAATGAAACGTCAAAATCCCTACTGGATAAAGCGAAGCTGGCGTGATGATGAGATGCGGGAGGCCAGGGAGCGCGGGGAGGAGCTGAATAAATCTCCGGTAACCGCCCTGACCTTTTGCCAGCACCCCGATTGCGAGCGGGATGTCGTCGGCCTCAAGAAGGTCTTTAAAAGGGAAATAGCGCGAATCGGGTTTGATCTGCCGATTATGGATACCAAGACCGTCTGCTCCGGGTCCTGTACCCGCGGCCCCTACATTGGGTTAATGGGTTTAAATCTTTTTTACTCGGGCGTCAAAAAATCTGAAGTCTCTGAACTCCTTTACGAAACCCTTTTTAAAAATAAGTTTTACTTCCACCGCATCGCCCTGGATCCCTTGAAATGTACTGATTCGCGGGTGATCTATCATTATAAGGAAGGCGTGCTGGTCACCCTGGACCCGGAAACGTGCATGGTTGGACTGGCCAAGTATCTTTACGATTTCAATGCGCTGGAATCATGCGGCAAGTGTACTCCCTGTCGAGCCGGCTGCTTTCATGTGACGGCCATTATGAAGGCCCTGGTTGAAGGAACCGCCACCGCGGATGATCTGGCTCAACTCGAAGCCTTAACCTGGTTGATGAACCTGGGCACCTTCTGCCAATTCGCGCCCAAGGTGGCTTCGTCCATTATCCTGACCCTCAGAGAATTTCGGGAAGAATACGAGGCCCACCTGGACGGCGGTTCCTGTAATGTCGCCGGGTGCGGTGATTGGGGTCTCCGGGCTTTTTGACTTTTTCTTTATAAATACAGGGTTTGATTCTCAAAAAAAGTGGTTTTTTTCAGGGGGAGCTTTTTCAAGGAAAAGTTCCCCAAATTACAATAGAAGAAAGACCTCTTAAGAACCAGTAATTTTGTTTAAGTCGCGCCGCGCAGGCTGCATCTTTCTTTGCTTGAAAAAAAGTATAATATTATGTAATACATAATTTAAGGTTGCATCTGGGTCATAGCTGTAACGTAAAAAAAATATTTTAAAGTGGGGTTAAAATCGTGACCAGGAAATATGTGTACATTTTTGGCGGCGGCCGGTCCGAGGGCTCGGCTGATATGAAAAACCTGCTTGGAGGCAAAGGGGCCAACCTTGCCGAGATGGCCAGCATCGGCATACCGGTTCCAGCGGGATTCACTATCACCACCGAAGTCTGCACAGCCTATTACGAGAATAACGGGAATTACCCGGACGGGCTGAAGGAGCAGGTGGATGACGCCCTTCGATTCATCGAAGAACAAATGGGCGCGCGCTTTGGCGACCCGGAAAATCCGCTTCTGGTTTCAGTGCGCTCCGGAGCCAGGGTTTCCATGCCCGGGATGATGGACACCGTTTTGAATATAGGCCTTAATGACCAGACAGTGCAGGGGATGATTAAAAAAACGGGCAACGCCCGTTTCGTTTATGACGCCTACCGCCGCTTCGTCTCCATGTACGGGGATGTAGTTATGGGTGTCCAGGCTGAATCGAAGGAGGAAGACCCCTTTGAGGTCATCATCCAGGAGCGAAAGGAAAAGAAAGGCGTTACCATGGACCTGGACCTGGATGTTGAAGACCTGAAATGGCTGGTTAAGGAATTTAAGGCCATGATCAAGCAAAGGCTGGGTGTGGATTTTCCGGAAGAGCCCAGGGACCAGCTCTGGGGCAGTATTGGAGCCGTTTTCGGGTCCTGGATGGTTCCGCGGGCTGTCTCTTACCGCGAACTCCACCATATCCCAAGCGACTGGGGCACGGCAGTCAATGTCCAGGCCATGGTTTTCGGCAACATGGGCGATGATTCCGCCACGGGTGTGGCCTTTACCCGGGACCCGGCCACGGGCGAGAATTACTTCTACGGGGAATATTTAACCAATGCCCAGGGTGAGGATGTGGTCGCCGGGATCAGGACGCCTCAGCCGATCAACCGTTCCAAGCCCGTCGCGGCCGACGCAGTGGCCCTTGAAGATATCATGCCGGATATCTATAACGAATTGAACGAAATTCGCCTCAAACTGGAAAAGCATTACCGGGATATGCAGGATATCGAGTTCACGATCCAGCAGGGCAAGTTGTGGATGCTTCAAACACGAACCGGTAAGCGCACGGCCCATGCGGCCATCAAGATCGCCCATGATATGGTTCAGGAAAAACTGATCACAAAAGAGGAAGCAGTCTCTCGGATCGACCCGGATCAGCTTGACCAGCTTCTGCACCCCACTTTTGATCCCAAGGCTGAAAAGCAGGTCCTGGCCAAAGGTCTGCCTGCCTCGCCCGGCGCAGCCGTGGGGCAGGTTGTCTTTTCCGCCGAAGAGGCCGAGGAAATGCATGCCAAGGGGCATCAGGTAATACTGGTCCGTATCGAGACCTCTCCGGACGACATCCGCGGCATGAACGCGGCCGAAGGTATCCTGACCGCTCGCGGCGGAATGACCTCCCACGCGGCCGTGGTGGCCCGCGGCATGGGCAAGTGCTGTGTGGCCGGCGTTTCCGACATTAACGTGGATTACGCCAAAGAAATCTTCCAGGTGGATGGTCAGGTGATCAGGAAAATGGACTGGATATCCCTCGACGGCGGGACCGGTGAAGTGATTAAGGGGCAGATCCCAACCATTATTCCCCGGGTGGGCGGCGATTTCGGAACGATCATGCAGTGGGTGGATGAAATCCGCCGCCTGGGAGTGCGGACCAACGCCGATACTCCTCAGGACGCCGCGGCCGCCTTGAATTTTGGGGCGGAAGGAATCGGTCTTTGCCGGACCGAACATATGTTTTTCGAAGGCAACCGCATTGACGCTGTCCGGGAGATGATTTTAGCCTCGGATCGTCAGGGCCGGAAGAATGCCCTGGCCAAGATTCTGCCCATGCAGCGCCAGGATTTTGAAGGGATCTTTCGTGTCATGGACGGGCTGCCCGTGACCATTCGCACCCTTGATCCTCCCTTGCATGAATTCCTGCCGCATACCGAAGAGGAAATGAAAGACCTGGCCGCGAAGATGAATGTCAGCCTCGAAGACATCAAGGACAAGGTGGCCAGCCTTTACGAGGCCAACCCCATGCTCGGGCATCGCGGCTGTCGGCTGGGGATCATCTTCCCGGAAATAACCGAAATGCAGGCCAGGGCTATCTTTGAAGCCGCCTGCCAGGTAATCAAAGAGGGGAAAAAAGTGCATCCCGAGATCATGATTCCCCTGGTCAGTCATGTTAATGAACTGAAACTGCAAAAGGAGATCGTTGATAAGGTCGCGGCTGAGGTTATGGAGGAGATGAAGGTTGATGTAAAATACCTTGTCGGAACCATGATCGAACTGCCGCGCGCCGCCCTGACCGCCGATCAAATAGCCCGGGTGGCCGAATTCTTCTCCTTTGGCACCAACGACCTGACCCAGACCACCTTCGGCCTTTCCAGGGACGATGCCGGCAAATTTCTGCCGGATTACGTGAAACTGGGAATACTCGAAAGGGACCCTTTTATGGTCCTTGATCAGGACGGGGTCGGTCAACTGGTTCGCATGGGTATAGAAAAAGGACGTCAGACGCAGCCTGGCCTGAAAATCGGTATCTGCGGCGAACACGGCGGAGAACCCGGTTCCGTGGAGTTTTGCCATGCGGTTGGGATGGATTATGTGTCATGTTCTCCATACCGTGTACCCATTGCCCGTTTGGCCGCGGCTCAGGCGGTAATCAAGGAAAAGCAGGATATCCAGCGGGATGTTTAGCCTTCATCCCAGGGGCCGCTGGTTTTACGTCTTAAGCCTTTGCAGCTCGGATTATAGGATTATACGCCGGAGTAAAATTCCGGCCCTGGCTGAACAAAACGGTGTTGGCTGTAATGGAGTCGGTCAGTATTCTGGGTACCGGGTCTTATGTTCCGGAACAGGTTCTGAGCAACGCTGATCTGGAGAAGATAATAGGCAAAACAGATGATTGGGTCTTTAAACGCACCGGGATCCATGAACGCCGGATAGCCGCCCCGGATCAGGCCGCCTCGGACTTGGCCCTGCCCGCCTGCCTGGCCGCGCTGGATGCGGCTGGATTAACCGCGCGGGAACTTGACCTCATCATTATGGCCACCATTACGCCGGATATGTCCTGCCCGGCCGGGGCCAACTGGCTTCAGGCCAAACTGGATGCCCCGCAGGCCTTGACTTTTGACATCAGCGCGGCCTGTTCCGGGTTTATTTTCGCGCTCCTTACGGCCTGGCAGTATCTGCGGACCGGGTTCTGCCGGCATGTCTTGGTTGTGGCTTCCGAGGTTATGAGCCGGACGGTGAACTGGGAAGATGTTCCGTCGGCGATTCTCTGGGGTGACGGGGCGGGCGCGGCCGTGCTTTCCATGGCCGAAGATGGCGGCCACCGCCTCCTTTCGGCTCACGCCCACACTGACGGCGCCAATGGTCAGAATCTGCTCCTGCCCGGAGCCGGCTCACGAACCACGCCCGTCAGCCACGACAGCGTTGACCGGCATCTCCATTCATTGCGAATGATAGACGCCAGCTCCACCTTGCGGGTGGCGGTCAAGTATTTTGCTGATAGTTGTTATGAGGCCCTGGATGCCAACGGGGCCTCAATCGAAGATGTAGCCCTCTTTATCCCCCATCAGGCCAACATACGAATCATTCAGGCCCTGGCCAGACGCTTGAACGTGGCCCTGGCCCGCTTTTACGTGACTATCGAAAAATACGGCAATTCCTCCTCGGCTTCCCTCGCCATCGCATTTGATGAGGCTGTCAGGAGCGGGGCAGTGAAACAAGACGACCTGATCTGCCTGACTTCTTTCGGGGGCGGCCTGACCTGGGCCAGCGC
>CAZVRN010000132.1:0-8179 GCA_964629485.1 uncultured Thermodesulfobacteriota bacterium
TTTTCATTAAAGTCATCAAGAATCTTACTCAAAACCTTGCCTTTTTTATCTTTAAAGACCCCTTGATCCGATTTTCGTAAAGACTGGATGCGCGGCAATGCCCGGCTTTTTTCAGTGAACTTTTCTGGCAATCCTTATCAGGAAGGTTGATTTTGGGATGAAAGCTTGTCCACATATTCCCTGATAATGCGAATTTCATCCTCGACTTCGATTTTTTCCCGAATCATTTTTTCGGCTTCTTCAATGGCCATATCCACCAATTCGGCCTTGGCATCAGCCCAGGCTTTTTTAATTTCTGTTTCCGCTACTTCCCTGGCCTCGGCCAATATTTTCTTGGAGCTTTGTTCAGCCTCTTCGAGAATCCGCTGCCTGGCGCGTTCAGCCTCCTTTTTTTGAAAGGCCTCCAGTTCGGCAACCCTCTGTTTCAGCCCTGCCAGCCGTTCCTCGCTTTCCTTGTACTCGGCTTTGGCTTTTTCAAGAAGGGCCTGGGCCTTTTCCAGGCTTTGACTGATTTCGGAACCGCGCTGGGTTATAAAATCCGTTATGGGCTTACGGCCGAACTTGACGATGAAAAAGACGAGAATACCGAAGTTGATAAAGAGCCAGACCGTGTCCCAGACCCTGCGAAAGGTGCCCGGATCTTCAGCTCCCCAGGCAGGAACGGCCAGGGCCAGAATCAAGGCCATGGCAATGAAGGTTAAACCGAACTTATGGGGACTTAATCTCTTCATCAAGCTTCCCTGCCCATGACCGAGCTGAAGACCAGCTTGACTATGGATTCCTTGAAATCAACCAAGTCGGATTTGACCCGCTCCGCTTCCCTGGCTGCCTCTTCCTGAATGGCAAGGATATGTTCCTGAGCCTGCGTTTTGGCCGCCTGCATAATCTCCCGGGCTTGACGCTTGGCTTCTATGCGGGCAGCTTTTTTTTGAACCGCAATAGCCGTTCGGACGTCATTAAGCTGGTTTTCATAATGCTTGATTTTTTTCTCGGACTCGGATCGAAGCCGTCCTGCTTCAGCCTTTGAATTTTGAATAACACTCTCCCGTTCTTCGATAATTTTAAATATGGGCCTGAACAGAATCCGGTTCAAAATCCAGACTAGAATCAGGAAATTGATAATTTGGATGATAAGGGTGGCGTTTATACTAATCATACACCCGGTGCTCCAGTTGAGTTCTAGATTTCAAGTCTAAAAATATTGCTGTTAAACAACAAATATTAACAGCAAAGCCACGACCAGGGCGTAAATGCCTGTGGATTCTGAAACGGCCTGGCCGACGAGCATCGTTCGGGTGAGCAGGCCTGCTTCTTTGGGGTTACGGCCGATAGCCTCGCATGCCTTACCGGCGGCATATCCTTCGCCAAGGCCAGGCCCGATGGCCCCGAAGGCCATAGATACCCCCGCCCCTAACAGTGCAGCCGCTCTAATAATATCAGCTCCAGAAATATCCATAATTTCCTCCTAAAAAATTTAAATGACAAATATTAATACCAAAGCGATGATCATGGCGTAAATAGACGTAGACTGACTCACAGCTTGACCGACCAGCATGGTCCGAGTCAGGGCCCCGGCTGTTTCTTCGTTGCGGCCGAGCCATTTAAGCGCATACTCCCCGGCTACGCCGCTGCCGATACCAGGACCTATTCCTCCCAGGCCCATACTGATCCCGGCACCGATAAGTGCGGCGTCAGTAATAATCGTGTTTGTTGGAGGATAAATCTTAAATACCAGGACCAGGCTGATAAGAAGGCCGAAGATAGCAGGTGTCTCAGCGACAGCCTGGGCCACCAGCATGCTTGCCGTCGCCCGGCTCGCAGACAAGGGCTGGCGGGCTATGGTTTGCATGGTTCCGCCGGCGGTTAAACCTTCCCCGATACCAGACCCGATGGCCGCAAGGCCCGTGGATAGCGCGGCGGCAAAAAGGCCGGCCGCATTGGGATTAAAAGCGCGCGCACTGTAGTCAAAAAACATTAACATCAAAGCTATAACCATGGAATAGATGGCCGAGGTCTGGCATACGGCTGACCCGATGAGCATGGTATTGGAAATGGCGTTTGAGGCCGCGGGCTGGCGGCCAATGCCTTCGCAGGCACGGGCCGCGGGGAACCCCGCGCCTACTCCCGGGCCAAAGGCTCCAAAGCCCATGCATATTCCCGCCCCGGCCAGGGCCACCGCGGAGATGAGACTGACTTTAAATTCCATGAGCACGAGAAGCATGGCAATGACCAGGGCGAAGATAGCGGCCGATTCGGCCAGGGCCTGCCCGATAAGCATATTTTTCAGAATGTCCCCGGCCCTTTCCGGTTGTCTGGAAATAGCCCGGTTCGCGAAACCGGCAGTATATCCCTCACCGACTCCGGCTCCAATAGCGCCCAGTCCGATGGCTGCGCTCGCGCCGAGGTAGGCCGCACCCTTAACCAGCATTTCCGCATCCAGGGCCATTCCTAACTCCACATCCTACTTTATCTGGGCCGAAATGTAGACCAGAGTAAGCATGGTAAAAACAAAGGCTTGAATAGTGCCAACAAAAAGGCCGAAAAAAGCGTTTAAAAACGGCGGGAGAACCAGACTGTAAACCAGGTTGCTGACAACGAGAATGATAATCGTCCCACCCATGATATTGCCGTAAAGACGGAAGGAGATGGAGACAACCTTAGACACTTCGCCCACTATGTTTAAAGGCATCATGAAAAAAATAGGCTGGAAGTACTCCTTTAAATACCCCTTGAATCCCTTGAACTTTATGCCTGAATATTGAGCGATAATGAAACCGAGGATGGCCAGCCCCAGCGGGGTGTTCAGGTCTTTGGTCGGTTCTTCGAAAGTGGGAATTACGCCCCAGATGTTGGAGAGTAAAAGAAACATGAACATGCCGCAAATCAAGGGGAAATAACGACGGTCATCCAATTCCAGCGCATCCCGAACCAGGTTGTCAAAAGTAGTGATCAGCATTTCTGCTATGTTTTGAAGCGGGTTTGGGACCAGCTTGGTCTGCCGTGTCGCCAGCAAACTGAAGATTATCAGCACGCCCATAATCATCCAGGTATTGATCAGGGTCGCGGAGTTAAGGGCGATTTTGTGGCCGCCGATGGTAAAGATCCATTGTGAGATGGTGGTTAAGTCTTCCATGTCAGCGCTTCCCGGCTTCCGCTGAAGGAAGCAAGCCAAACCGTTCTAACACCAACTGGTATAAAATAACGGAAATTTGAAGGTTGAAAATACCAATGATTGTCCAGATCAGGTTGAACCGGGCGGGATTCCTAATGGCTATGAAGAGTGATAATCCCAAAATGGCCAAACGGACCAACATGCTCAGGCCGCTGGCCGCGCCTGCCCGACGGCCGCTTTTGCCTATGCGCCTCGCAAGCAGGTAACTCATAACCAGGAAATTGGCCATCGAGAAAATGCTGCCCAGGACAAAACCCCGGGCTGAACTTGTATATCCCAAACCAAGAAAAATCGCAGCCACGAAAGCAGCCAGAAACAGCATTTGAACCAGGATCGTTTTTTTGAATCGAAGCAGAGATTCCATAAATCAATTTTTAAACTCTGTTATTTAGTAAACAAACAGACCTAAATCTAGTTGAATGCACGAGTTTTGTCAACCGGAAAAAAGTTTTTTCTGCGGATATGAAAATAATTCTAAAACAGGATTTCAAGAAGAATCTTCTTTGTTGTTTCCTTCATCTAGTTGAATTATTTGACGATAAACAGTCCAGCCGCCTCCAAGCACTCCCAGGATAATAAAAATGGTTAAAAAAACGCCCCTGGTTCCCAGCCATTTATCCAAAAAGTATCCGATGGCAAAACAAAGCAGAATAGACCCGGCCATGGTCAGCCCGAGTTGGGTTACCAGGGTCATTTCCTTTAGCAGGTCTTTGTAATATTTGCCGTTAGCCATAATTTTTACCAAAGATCGGTCTGTGAATTTGCCGCCGCTTATATAAATATAAAAAGGTCCATGGCAGAGCCTTTCTTGTCTGTTCCGGCAACCCCGCAGGTATTTTTCGAGGTTATTCCTTAAATAACAGGTATTTTCCCTAGCGTCAACGCCATCTTCGAAAACATGTTGCGGTACCTCCTGAAAACCGGTAATTTTTTGAAATCGCGGAACCCAGACATAAATTCAGCCAATGGACGAAGCTCTTATGAGATTTTACCCTAAATGACGGCAAAAATTCTTCGACCGGGAGTTTGCCTTGATCAGGCGGCAAAAGAGCATTATAGTAAGGCCTGATTTTTGAAATTCAGAAAAAAAGGAGATGGTATGAGCCGCATACAACGAGCCTTGATCAGCGTGACCGACAAAACGGGTGTGGTCGATTTCGCTCAACAGCTTTCCCGGATGGGAATTGAAATTTTATCCACGGGCGGTACAGCCAAGGCAATTGGCGAGGCCGGGGTCACTGTCGTGGAAGTGGCTGATTACACCGGCTTTCCGGAAATGCTGGACGGCCGCGTCAAAACACTTCACCCCAAGGTGCACGCCGGTATCCTTTTCCGCCGGGACCTGGAAGACCATATCTCCCAGATGGCCGTACACCATCTGCCTCCGATTGACCTGGTCTGCGTCAATCTCTATGCCTTTGAGGAAACGACGGCCAAACCCGGGGTAACACTCGAAGAGGCTATTGAAAATATTGATATCGGGGGGCCGACCCTGCTCAGGGCCGCGGCCAAAAACTACCCCTTCGTGACCGTCGTGGTCGACCCGAATGATTACCCGCACATCATTGAGGAGTTAAAAACAAACGGCCAGAATACAACCTTGGCCACGCGGTTTGCCTTGGCCAAAAAAGTATTCGCTTTAACCAGCAGTTACGATACAGCCATCAGCCGCTACCTCGAAGGCGTCAACCTGTAAGGCGTCTTTATTTTCCATAAACGTCGGCTGAAGGCCGAGGTGCTTAGGCGATCTCCATTGACGCGGGGATTGATCCAGGACCCCTTGAAGGAAGGAAAAGGGAGGACCCCCCACAGGCAGGCGGGAAAAGTTATTGGCCCTGTTTTTCTTTTGCCTCGCCGGCCAACTTTTCCTGGCAAATCCTAATATAGGCCATGGCCTTACCGTGGTAGCCCGTGTCGGGATAGCTTTTGATCAAGTTGATAAAACGCCCCAAGGCCGCTCGATACGCTTTTTTCTTGAAATAAAATTTTGCCACATAGAATTCATGGCCCGCCAGTTGATTTTGGGCTTCGATCAAATAAGGTTCCGCCAGAGCCGCGTACTTGCTCTGGGGGTAGCTTTGCCGCAAACGGTGGAAGGTTTGGGCAGCTTTGAGGGCGGGCGTTTTTTCCCGGTCAGGTGTTTTTATCTGGTTGTAGTAGCACATGCCCTGCTGGAAAATGACATAAGGGATCGCTTCGTTTTTGGGGTGAAGCATCTCAAAATTCTTGTATGCTTCAATGGCCTCGATGTAATCCTTCCGCAGATAGCGGGCGTCAGCCAGCTTGAGCTCGGCCAGCACGGCATAACGGCTGTACGGGTGCCGATCCTTGAGCTTCTGGAACGTCTGGATCGCGGATTCGTAACGTTCCGCCTTGAGTTGCTTCAGGCCCTCTTCTATTAATGCCTTGGGCGGTATTTCAAGCTCATCTTTGGGGGACTTAAACCAACTGCATCCCGAGACCAGGAACAGGAGTATGATCAACGCCAGCAAGAACCGGTAAGGTTTTTTTATTTTCATATCAACAGCAGACGTCTTTATCCCGAACGGGCATGAAGCTTATCCTGAATATACTTCTCGGCGTTAAAGGCGGCTGTGGCCCCGTCGCCGACCGCTGTAACGATTTGTCTTAACTGCTTGGCCCGCACGTCGCCAGCGGCCCAGACACCAGGCTGAGAAGTGTTCAGTTCCTGGTCGGTCTCCACAAACCCCCGGCCATCAAGCTTCACGAATCCATTAAGAAAATCCGTAATGGGCCGGGTGCCGACAAACATGAAAACTCCCTGGACTGGCATTTTTGATGTTTGTCCGGTCTTGAGGTCTTTGATTTCCGCGGCAGATACCTGGTTGCTGGAATCCGCTTCAATAGCGGTGACAACAGTAGACCAGTGAATCTGGACCTTCGGCTCAGCCATGATCCTTTCACGAAGGATTCCGGTGGCTCGAAGCTCATCCCGCCGGTGGCAGAGGTGAACCCTGGACGCGAACCGGGTCAGGAAAAGAGCTTCCTCGACGGCGGTATCTCCCCCGCCGACCACCAGGACTTCAGCGTCTCGATAAAAAGGCCCGTCACAGGTGGCGCAGTAGGAAACACCTTTCCCGGTAAGTTCCTCTTCGCCAGGCACCCCGAGCTTGTGGGGCTGAGCCCCGGTGGCAATGATAACGGCCCGGGCTAAAATCTCCCCTTCAGCCAGGTTGACCCGGATAAAATCGTCTTTCCTTTCCAGGGAAGTTACTTCACCATAAGTGATGTCCAGGTTGAAGCGTTCGGCCTGCTCGCGCATCTTGTCCATGAGTTCAAAGCCGGAAACACCTTTCGGAAAGCCGGGGTAGTTTTCCACCCAGTCGGTGTTAAGCACCTGGCCCCCGGGGGAGAGCTTCTCAATGAGCTTGACATGGAGGCGCGCCCTGGCCGCGTAAATACCGGCGGTCAGTCCAGCCGGTCCTCCGCCAATAATAATCAGATTGCACTGGGATTGATTCATCAGGAAACCACTTTTTTAATGGCCTCTTCTAATATGGATTTGCCGACGGCCCCGGTTATCTGATCCACCACCTGGCCATCCTTAAAAACGAGCATGGTCGGGATAGCCCGGATACCATATTGACTGGCTGATTTAGGGTTGCTGTCAACATCCAGTTTTGCCACCCTCAGTTTGCCGGCGTATTCATCCGCCAAAGATTCTATTGTGGGGGCAATCGCCTTACAGGGACCGCACCAGGCCGCCCAAAAATCGACCAGTACGGGTAAGTCAGACTTAATGACTTCTGCTTCAAAAGCATCGTCAGTCACGTGGAGCAGGTTTTCTTCTGGCATAATGTACTCCTTGTGAAGTTAATATAGATAATGATATATATCACAAGGTCTTTGCTGTCAACTCCAGAAAGGAGGCTTGGGCGGGATATATCGCTGTTGACTTAAGATCAATTTGAGATAAGGTTAGCCCATGCCAGGGGATTTTTTCAAAGCGTTTTTTCAAGATTACGCCCCCGTTTTATCAATTACATCAGCAAAAAGCCGGCTCGTGCCGGCCTCCAAGAGAAATTTATGGCCAAACCTAAAACCTATTTTGTTTGCAGCAACTGCGGTTTTCAATCGTTTAAATGGCTGGGGCGATGTCCGGAGTGCCAGGCCTGGGACGCCATGGAAGAGGAAACCCGCCAGTCGCCCCAAAAAATGCGCACCGGCCGGAAGCCCGCGCAGGGGCCCCTGACGCTGGACAAACTGCCGCTTAAAGACGAGGACCGGCTCATGACCGGCTGGGGAGAGCTGGACCGCGTTCTGGGCGGGGGCGTGGTTCCCGGTTCAGTGATTCTTCTGGCCGGTGACCCGGGCATCGGCAAATCAACCCTCCTGATGCAGGCCGCGGCCGGGCTCGGGGCGCAAAACCGCTGTCTGCTTTACATCTCCGGCGAGGAATCTCTGGCCCAGTTGCGGCTCCGGGCCGAGCGGCTGGGGCTGGACCTGTCCCGGCTGCATGTGGCGGCCGAGACTTCCCTGGAGGTCATACAGGACATGGCCATAGATTATGACTGGGACATCATGGCCATAGATTCCATTCAGGCCGTGTCCAGCGCGGAAGTCACCTCCGCTCCCGGGAGTCTGGTTCAAATCCGGGCGGCGGCGGCGAGGCTGATCGAACTGGCCAAGAGGCTGAATCGGCCGATTTTTCTGGTGGGTCACGTGACCAAGGAGGGAGGCATTGCCGGTCCCAAGGTCTTGGAGCACCAGGTGGACACGGTGCTCTATTTCGAAGGAGAAAGGACGCATAATTTAAGGATTTTGCGTGCCTTTAAAAACCGGTTCGGGTCCGTAAATGAAATCGGCGTTTTTGAAATGAAAGATCAGGGGCTGGTCGAGGTGACCAACCCGTCGGCTTTGTTTCTGGCCGAACGCTCCCTGTCAGCGCCGGGATCGGTGGTCGTGCCGACCATTGAGGGGACCCGGCCCATACTGGTGGAAGTGCAGGCCCTGGTCTCGGCCAGCGGCCTGGCCCTGCCGCGGCGG
>CAZVRN010000133.1:0-8084 GCA_964629485.1 uncultured Thermodesulfobacteriota bacterium
GACCTGCGGCCAGCCGGTCGCACTTGTCTTTGTATTCCCTGTGGCTTATACGGGCGTCCTGAAAGACAAGGCAATCCCGTTCCGGATATAACTGGGCGTTCCGGCAGATGAAATCATAGACTGTGTAATCATGAACTCCCACGTTTTTCACCTCCTTGATTCAAATTGATACCGTTTTTTTTTGTAGCCTGGGCTTGTCACTATTAAAATTTATTCCGAAATATAGGGCAGGGGCCAAATCCTGAAATAGTCCCTGATCCTGACCCATATCCCGACCAGCCCGTCCGGTTCGAAAATAATAAACAGGACGATGAGTCCGCCGAAGACAAGCTCTTTCAGCGGGCCGAAAAGAATGGTGACATTGGGGTCCCAAACCTGGGCCAGATAGCTCACAATCTGGTCCAGCAATACCGGGATCAGAGTAATGAAAATAACGCCGAAGACCGTCCCTATCAGCATACCCAGGCCACCGATCAGGACCATGGCCAGCAGGATGATGGAGTTTATAAAGACATAATCTTCCGGGATCGCCGTCCTGAGCAGTCCGGCGTATAGCGCCCCGGCCACACCGGCGTAAAAAGCGCTTATGGCGAATGATAACAGCTTGTAACGGAAAATCGGTATGCCAATGATTTCGGCCGAGACATCGTTGTCGCGGATGGCTATGAAGGCCCGCCCGATTTTTGAACGGAGCAGGTTCTTGGCGCCCCACATCAGAAAGGCCGTAATCACGAAAAGGAAGATAAAAAAAGCCTTGTTGGTTTCCAGCGAAATACCCAAAAAGCCAGGGGTCGGGAGCTCGATTCCCCTGATTCCCCGCGTCAGGCTGTCCCAGTGAATGATAAGGTATTCGATTACGATCTGGAAGGCCAGGGTGGCGACCATGAGATAGAAACCCTTGATCCGAAGGGAAGGTATGCCCACGATGATTCCGAATACGGAGGCCACGAGGCCGGCAAAAAGCAGGGAAATAGCAAAGGGACACCCGAATTTGGTGACCAGGAGAGCCGAGGTGTAGGCGCCCACGCCCATGAAAGCGGCGTGCCCGAGGGAAAGGAGGCCCGTAAACCCAACCAGGAGGTTCAGGCCGATGGCTGCGATCATATTGACCAGAATCAAATTCAGAATGAAATAATGATATTCATTCGCCCCGATTCCGAAGGTTGAACCGATTAACATAACCGCGACCAGGGCAAGAAAGATGGCGAACCAGGCCCTTTTGAATCGCGTGCGAAAGATTCTTTCATCCTGCCGGTAGTTAAAGACAGCAGTGGATGCAAAAAAGGAGTTGTAAACCTCGGATAATGATCTCACTTATAAACCTCCTCAATGGCCACGGTCCCCCGAAAGGTTGAGACCCGGCCATCTTCATAACGGATTTGAATGTCCAGTTGATGCCCGGTCCGGGATTCATATAAGTCGCTGATCAAGGCGTGATATCTCTCGTTGACGAATCCCCGTCTTATCTTTCTTGTTCTTGTCAACTCGCCGTCGTCGGGATGGAGGTCTTTGAGGAGAATGGCGAAACGTTTTATCCTGATATTTTCAGGGAACCGCTCGCACAGTTTCTTTATTTCGTTCTTCACCAGTTCGTAGACCTCTGGTCTCTGCGAGAGGTCCTGGAAGGTGGTGAAGGAAATTCCTCGTTTTTTGGCCCAGTTGCCCACGTTTTCAAGATCAATGCTTACGATGGCCGTGACATAAGGTTTTTCCGCGCCGCAGACCATGGCTTCGTAAATATAGGGGCTGAATTTCAGCCTGGTCTCAATGTCTTGAGGGGCGAACCTGGTGCCATCTTCCAGGGTCATGATATCCTTGAATCGGTCGAAGACATAGAGGTGGCCGTCCTTATCGAAATACCCGGCATCCCCGGTACGCAGGAATCCGTCTTCCGTAAAACTCTCTTTGGTTTCTTTTTCCTTTTTGTAATAACCCTTGTGCAGGATATCCCCCCGCACCAGGATCTCATCATCCTCCGAAAGTTTGACCTCCAGGTTGGGAATGGGTACCCCAACCGTCTCCGGCCTCACGTCGTCCTCCCAGTGGGTGGTGGCGATACCCGAACATTCGGTTTGGCCGTAAACCTGGCGCAGATCAATGCTCAGGGCTTTGAAATATTTGAAAACCTCCGGTGAAATGGCTCCGCCTCCAGTGACAGCCATTCTCACTCGCCCAAGACCGACCTTGTTTTTAAGTGAACGTAGTACAAAAAAGTTCAGGATGTGATAAAGAATATGGTTCGAGAGGCTGGTCTTTTCTCCAGCGAGTGCTGCTTCCGTGCGTTTAAGGGCTATGCGGGTGGATAGGTTATAAAAATATTTTTTTAAAAAATCGGCGTTGTCCATGGCGGCCTGGATGGTTGAGATCAGAAGTTCCCATGCTGCCGGTGTGCCGCCGAAATAATATGGTTGAAGTTCAATGAGGTCCTTGCGGAGCGTCTCGGTTTCTTCGGGAAAGTTATAGTGAGCCCCGACCATGAGGAAGCGGGTCACATCGTATAACTGCTCGCCGATCCAGGCCAGCGGAGCCACTGACAGGAGTTCGTCCCTTCGTTTCATCTGCACCATCTGGCCGTAGTACCGTGAAGCTAGAATGAGGTTCTTGTGACTGAGGACAGAGAGTTTTGGTTGGGCCGTGGTACCCGACGTTGTCAGCATCATGGCCGGTTCATCAGGATCAATTGCCTCGGCTTTTTTGGAAAGATAATCTTCCTGGCCGGCCTCTGCTTCGGCCCCCATTTCAAGCACCGTCTCAAACCGCTCTAAAAAGGGGTACTCATCATAGTAGTGGCTCATGCCCCTGGAGTCCCAGATAATAACCTTTATGATTTGTCCTTTGATTTTTTCCCAGATGGTCAGAATCTTGTCCATCTGCTCCTGGTCCCGCGCCACCAGAAACCTGGCGTCGGAATAGCTGACCAGGTAGCCCACCTCCTCGGGCAGACTGTCCGGATAAACCCCGGAGGGTACCCCCCCCGCGGCCATGCACCCGAACTCGGCGATGATCCATTCAGGTTTGTTGTCTCCAATAATGGTCAGTTTGTCATCGTCCTCAAACCCCAGGGCCCGCAGCCCCAAGGCGAACCGCTGTACCTTTTCCTTGAACTCGCGCCACGTCATGGGACTCCAGACCCCATATCTTTTTTCGCGCATCGCCACTTCGTTGGGTATTTCAGCCGCATTTTTGACGATGAGGCCAATCAAGTTATCTTCGAGCATTACTTTCCCCTTGAAGATTTTATAGATGCCGGAGATTCACTGAATCCCCGGATCGTACCATTTTATCTAAACAGCCCTAGGAGTTTTGCAGCATCTATCCAACCTGTTGCTGCCTCCCAAGATACGCTTCGATAACTTGTTCATCTTTCTGAACTTCCCAGGGAGATCCCTCTGCAATTTTTATCCCGAAATTCAATACACAAACCCGGTTCGAGAGATCCATGACCGGGGCCAGGTCATGTTCAATCCAGACGATCGTCACGCCGAGGTCCCTCTGAACATCCAGGATGTAGCTGGCAATGTCCTCCTTCTCTTCAACAGCCATGCCGGACATGATTTCGTCCAAAAGAAGCAGTTTCGGCTTCATAGCCAGGGCCCGGGCCATATCAACCCGCTTCCGGACCCCGAAGGGGAGCGTTCCCACGGGGGTGTAGCGAAAACTGGAAAGGCCCATGAAATCAATGATTTCCTCCTCGATTTCCTGCCGGTGCTTCATTTCATCCCGGTAGACGTTGGGGAGCCTGAGAAAACTCCCCAGGACCGAGAACTTCATCAGGGAGTGCCGGCCGAGTTTGATATGGTCCAGCACGGTCATGCCGTGAAAAAGCTCCACCTTCTGAAAAGTCCTGGCTATTCCCAGGGAGGCGACAACATGGGACTTAAGGCCTTTCAAGTTTATGTTGTCAAAAATAATGTGGCCTTTATCAGGCCGGTAATGCAGGTTGATGCAGTTGATCAGGCTGGTCTTCCCTGCGCCGTTCGGCCCTATTATGGCGTAAATATCACCGCTTCGCACAGAGAGGCTTATGTCGTTAAGGACTTTTATCCCCCCGAAAGAGAGGTACAGATTTTTTATTTCTAAAAGGGTTTCATTCTTCAGTGTACTCATAACCATCTTTTCCGTCTCTTGTATCGTTTCGCGTCCTTGTAGCTCTTTCGGTTCTTTTCTCCGGACCCGAGGTAGAATTCCCGGACGTCCTCATTTTTTAAAAGTGCTTCCGCCGTGTCATCTAAAACAATGCGCCCCATCTCAACGACGTAACCGCGTGTGCCGATATTAAGAGCCGCGACGGCGTTTTGTTCCACCAGAACGATGGTGATGCCCGTCTTATTGAGCTGCTTGATGATACTGAAGAGTTCCTCGGTAACAAGGGGGGCCAGCCCCAGGGAAGGTTCATCCAGAAGCAGCATCTTCGGTTTGGTCATCAGGGCCATGCCAATGGCCAGCATTTGCTGCTCCCCGCCGGAAGCATAACCAGCCTTTTTGTCTTTCAGGGATTTGAGCACCGGGAAGTATTCATACACCTCCTCCATATCGGCCCGCACCTGCTTATCCCACCTGGAATAAGAAGCGGCTTGCAGGTTTTCTTCGATGGTGAGGTACCAGAATACCGGGCGGTCTTCCATGACATAGGTGACGTCGTATCGCTTCATGATATCGGTGGCGTCGAGTCCTTTGATGGAAGTGCCATTCATCTTGATGTCACCATCAATAATATCTCCGTCGTAAAAATCGATCATGCCGGCCACGGAACGCAGGAGGGTGGTCTTGCCCGCGCCGTTCGCGCCGATGATGACAAGGATTTCGCCATCATGGACCTCCAGGGATATGCCGTTCAGAACGGAGATCACGTCATGATAAACAACTCTCAGATTTTCAATGGCCAGCATGTTAAACCCTCTCAATGCGAACAGTTCCAAGGAGGCCGTAAGGCCTGATGAACAACACGAATAACATCACGAAATAGGGAATGACCTCCTTGAATCCCACCAGGCCCAGGGGCTCGATATAGGCGCCGGCCAAAGACTCGCAAATCCCGATTATGATACCGCCGACCAGTGCGCCCACGATGCTGTCCATTCCCCCGATCAGGACGACCGGGAATGCCCGGAGCCCCACGATGCCGGACCCGGCGGACAATGCACCAAAATTCGAAATCATGATACCGGCCACGGCGATGCAAGCCGAACTGATAGCCCAGATGATGATCAGGATGAAACGGGCGTCTATGCCGAAAGCCAGCGCCTTTGCCTGATCTTCGGAGACCGCCCGGATGGCCAGGCCCCAGCGGGTCCGGAACAGAAAAAGAATCACCAGACCAAAGGTTACCAGGGCCAAGATGCCCGCCCATGTCGGATCGGAAAGAAACAGAAAGTTCCCCACTTCAAGAGTAATATCTGGCAAATCAAGAAAGAACGAGTAGGTATCTGATCCGAAAATGAGTTGTACAGCCGCTCTCAAGAAAAAAACCAGCCCGAGTGTGACCATGGTCATTGAGATAGGGGATCGTCCCAGAAGGGGTTTAATGGTCACCCGTTCAATTATGGCTCCGCTGATACCCGCCGCCAGTAAGCCCAGGGGCAAGGCAAGGAACAGCGGCAAATTCAGATCGAAAAACAGGACGTAAAAGAGAAAAGAACCTATAACCAGAAATTCTCCGATAGCAAAATTAAAGGCCTCTGAGGCCTTGAATATAATAACGATGCAAAGGCCTAAGAGGCCGTATATCAAACCGATTAATACACCGTTGCCTAGCGATTGAATGAGATCAATCATACTTACCTCGCGGCTGCTCCAATTTTTTTAAACCGGCCGAGTCCCTTCCTGATAGTGCCTTCCGGTGAGCAAAACACTGGAGCGGCTTTTGTTATCCATAAGGACCCTGCGGGGCGGATGCCCCGCCCGGGATCCTTATGGCCTGCTTTTATTTACCACTTGATTTCGTCTGTGTTAATCCACTCCGTGATGGGTACCACTTTGCCTGTGGGTACTTTTTTACCTTTTACCTTCACCATTTTCACCTGGGCTTTGAACAGTCTCAGCATGGGAATGGTATGCGACTTATAGGAAAAAGTTTTCCCGCCGAACATGCCTTTGAAATCCCAGACCATATTGTCAAGAGCCTTCTTAACGCCTTCACGGGTGAGATCGCCCGCGTTGTCCGCGTCCGTAAGAGCCTTCTGGAGTATCAAGGCGTAGGACAAACCTTCCGAATAAAGGAACATGTCGTTAATTCCGCCGGACATTAATTTGGCCTTGTACTTTTTGGGCCTGTATTTCTTGGCGAAATCATGCACCATCTTGACAAAGGGGTTGTCCATAGGTGTGGCGGACCTGGGCACGGCGTCCATGAAGGGCCGGCAGGCCACGCCAATATATCCGTCATAAGCTTCCTGGGCAACCAGGATCGGAAATCTGCCCGTGGTATAGTGAGTGCCCATGAGCTGGGCATTCTTGAGGATCTTTTTGGCTGTTTTGAAGAAGATGGCCGTGTAGCTTCCGGCTCCTGAATATCCGTGGTAGATGACATACTGAGCCTTAGCCCTGCGCAAAGCCATGCATTCATTGGTCGCAGTGGTGGCTGTATAGGGGTACTCGATCTCGGCCACGAGATCCACACCTATCTTTTTGGCGTAGGCCTTGCCTTCGGAAATACCGTCCCGTCCCCATCCGGTCGGGCTGTATACAAGACCGAGCCTGGGATTTCCTGATCCCTTATAGTTTTCTTTTATCCACTTTATAAGTATCTTGATTTGATTGCCGTAAGTCCCACCCAGGGAATAGTAGTAAGGATACTTGGAAGGACCTCCCGAGGGACCGAAGATCTCTGTGGAATAAGAGCCGTCGAGCCAGGGTATTTTTTGTTCTATGTTGACTTTGTCAATCAGGGGCTTGAGTCCGCCGGTGATATATCCGGTGGCCATCAGGAATTCATCCTTGCTGTACTGCGCGACATACTTGTTGAAATTGGCCACTTCGACCGTGGGGTTGTATCGAAAATCTTCCAAATACCAGGTGATCTTTTTGCCGTTGACCCCGCCTCCCTCGCCGTTGACCCAGTTCATGCCGTCAATGAAACCCCAACCGAATTCAGGCAGGGAGCCAACAGGTCCGCTCATGGGGAACTGGGCCAGGACCTTGATTTCTTTGGCTGAAACGGGTCCGTGAATACCTAAGACCAAAGCCAGGATCAATGATAAAATTAAAAATACACTTTTTTTCATGATTGTCCCTCCTCCTTGAATGTCAAAGAGTGAGCCGCTGTATGCGGCGCTTAGAACTCTCTTCCCTGGGCGCGGTTCTACAACCCCTCATCGGGAGAAGATCAGGTAATGAATCTTCCCCTTCCCCTCCATTTGAAAAAATGAACCAAAACTCCAACCGCTCTTTTTTCACCTCCTTGCCCGCATATTT
This sequence comes from uncultured Thermodesulfobacteriota bacterium, assembly GCA_964629485.1. Lineage (GTDB taxonomy): Bacteria > Desulfobacterota > Desulfarculia > Adiutricales > JAFDHD01 > JAFDHD01. The sequence continues at coordinate 7,414 of CAZVRN010000133.1, forward strand.
TGAGACCTCTTAAGAACGAATAATTTTATTGAAATCGCGAATGGGTTCGGCTCAAGGCCGAAGTTCTTATGAGACCTCGCCTTAGGAATTAATAAAAGCCTTCGCTTAATGATTTCACGCGCAACTTTCGCTTTCCGGACACCTGGAAGATATCCTCCCCGAAGCCTGAAAAGAGGCACACAAACATTAAGGTTGCTTTAAAGCACAGTGGGCAAGCACTCTGTACGACCTCATAAAGAGCATCCCGCGGTTTTCGCGATTTTTTTGATGATTTTTTATTGGAACACACAAACCATAATGAAAAAAGTATATCTTTGTCAAGGGATTATTTTAACCCTGAAGCCGAAATGGAAATAATAGAGCGTTAAAAAAGCCTTAACCGTGTTTAGCCCTGCCCGGCGAATTTATTGAGACATTGAAGCTTTTGGAGATATTGGATGATGCATTGCCCGGTCCCGGCAGCGGGGTGGGTCGCAATCCCTCGCAATTTGTTTTGCCGCTGATTGAAAACGGGCTGGTGCCTGGGCAGAATTGTTGGTTTTATGGCAATCGGGAAACCGGCTTTTATCAATATTTTCACCATTTTTTCGCTTGATTCCCTGGATGCTGGAAGTATAAAATGCAATAATTAGGGGTAATATGTATTTAACCCAAATTATGCATTAACGGTG
>CAZVRN010000134.1:0-8058 GCA_964629485.1 uncultured Thermodesulfobacteriota bacterium
CTATATCAAAAAAGCCAAAATTACCAGGCGTATTGATACTGTCGGTATCAATAGTATCGGGGCAGTAACTTGCCGGAATAAAAGACCATCCAGCGGTTCCGGTATAACTAAAACCACTAATGCTCACGACTTCAGACGGTACATTGAAAGCAAAAGCGGTAATAGATGAGCTTGCCGGAGAAGTTGAGGTGTTTGTGACATCTATTGATAGTGTGTTGGTTCCATCATAATCCATAACAACAGTGGCCGATACAGGGTACGTAATACCGTGTAAATTGTAAGTTATAGATGATGCTTGCGCAGTTACCAGGGAGAAGGCTAATAAAAACATGAGCGAAAAAACAAGCGTCAGCAACATTCTTTTTCTGGCATTGCGCACACTTCTATATTTATTCATTAATTATTACCCTTCGCCAGTTGGTTGTTTTATTTTTTAGGGTTAACTTTTTTATAGAATATATCAGTTTCATATTATGTCAATAAGAAGAAAGTATGGTTTTACAAAATTTTTTCTAGGAAAAAAGTATTAAAAAGATCATATCCGCAATTGTGCCTCTTGACCTGGTAATCAAGCGAGATCAATGAAGATAGTTCTATTTGAACGAAGAGGATGCAGGCGGATATAAATTATCTTTTGTTTAGACCCCGGAAATATTCATTGGGTTCTACAAGAGAGGATCATTAAAAATACTGAGTTTTGATCCATTTGGCCGCCATAAAAGCAGCTACTGTCATAATAATAATAGCGGCGAGAGCAAATATCCCAATCAGCGCATCCTTCAAGTTCCAGCGACCGGGTTTTTTAGGCTTTTTTGCTTTTTTCCCTTCTGACAAAATGCTATCCCCTGTAAAACTGGTCTTGATCAGATTTTATTTTATCACAAGCAACTAAAAAAAATCACTAAATAGTGTAGTATTACTTTATATTTATTTATGACAGGTTACAAAATGCCCGGGTTCAATTTCTTGTAGTGCTCCCCATTTAACAAGCATTTTCTAAGAGAGTATCGTGTCGGTAGTAATTGTCTTCGTAGCTGACTGATGATTGGTATCCCAGCGTCGAATGTAAATAGCTGTTGTTGTAATACATGATCCAGCGATCCAGGGCTTCAAGGAAAGATTTCGGGCTCCTCCATTCATTGATCCAAATGAGCTCCTCTTTCAGCGTTCTCATGAATCGCTCCGTGTCCGCATTTCCTTTCGGATTATTATAACTGGTGAAGGCTTGCTTAATGCCCATGTTGCCGCACGCCTTGACCACGCCTTGCTTGGTCAGAAAATGCGTTTTTAAATCCTCGACAACAAGCAGTTTCTCATTTGTACCAGTCTGCATTGACCTTTCTCGCCTACATTTGATTTTTCCTCGGCCGGCTAAAACTTTATCCTTATTTTAGATAATTGAAAATAACACCATTATATGTCCATCGGTTATTCAGTTATGCCAATCTTTAAAGTCATCAGGAATCAAAGTCAAGATTTTTTGAAAAGCCGAAAGCGCGCTTATTTTTTGAGTTCACCATAAATTAAGGCAGGGCTTTGTTATATTAAAGTTAGATGAAAGTTCATGCTTGCATGATTCAATCCCTGAGTTTAGCTGCTTTAAGAAAGGTTAATAATAATGAATAATGATCGGCCAACCATCCATCTAGAGTTAAATTTGGGCACGTTCAAGATCAAAACAGATGAAGCCATTTATCTGATAGATGTGAATCCCTATGATGGGTCACTTCAGATTCCCGATAAAAATATAACCCAGGACACTTTTCAAGAAAATTTTTCAGCTTTGCCGAATGAGGCTGAACGATTTGAGGCTGATATTTACTATCAGGAAATTTCTGAAGAAATATATAGTAAAATCGGAAAATTAGCACGAGAACTCTCCCTCTCAATTCGTGAAATCCCGACTGAAGTTGTAAAAGGCAAAGATCTGGAGGGGTCGGAAATTAAATTAGAGGCTGCCAAGGGAGAGCTGACTGAGATCATTGAAATGACTGAAAAGGCTACCATGGATATTATGGATTTAACAGAATCCATTTTATCTGATTGTCAGAGCGTTCGAGATAATTTGGGTACGATCATGAATCTAGATTTTATGTCACTCCACACCGATAACACCATAAAAGAGATGGCGGAAACCAATTCCCCTTCTCTTGAAGAAAATTCGGCTGTCCAATGCCTGGACCATCTTCTGGAAAAGGAAGAAAGATTGTATAGCCTGTTGAATGATTATTGGAAATCGAGCTGTAACCGGTTCAATCACCAGGGAAATGACGCCGGGATTGAACCGGTTTCCGAAAAATCCCTGAGCAAAAAATACCAGTTTGACCTTAAGACTGTCTTTCAGGCCATGTATGAACTCTGCACCAACGAAAAAGTAAAGAGCCATATTAAAGCAATGGGGTCTGCTCAAGAGACGATTTTCAATGGTGAATCTGTAGAGCATACCCTTTCAGAAATTGCACCTGATTATCAGGCGGAAGACAATTTTTTTGAATTTCCGCTGACGTTGGTTTTACAAGCACTCATTGCGAATACTCAAAATGAAAGATATCTGCAAATTTTGAAAAAAATAAATCAAACCGCAGGGAATATTTTTCTGGATGGGACCCTGCCGATTGAAGGCCGTTTGGAAGAAGTGGAAGAAGTGTCTCTACATGAACCCGTCAATCCAAAAATAGAAGCGCCGGATGATCCGCTCACCGAAACCCTATCAGGATTGGGTCCAAAAAAATTGCAAGATCTTTTAAGTTTTGTTGAAAAAAACATAAATTTTATCAAAGACGAAAAAAATCGTTTTCTGAATGGACGGCGCGCAGATCAAGGCAATGTGACAGTTGATACCATTGACGGAACAACAGTGATTAGGAGTGATGACCGGGAAGTGATTGTCAGGAGTGTCGAAAACTCCCATCAAATTCTTCAAGGTATCATTAATCATATTACTCGGATCCTGGAAGCGCTCTCTTTTCAGGATTTATCAGGCCAGCGCCTTATGAAAATATTCGGCCTGATAAGCCATGTTCAGGTTCAGCTTTTAAGTATCCTGGTTTTATTTGGCACCAAGCTAAAAAAGAAGGCGGATCAAGGTGAATTTATAGTTTCAGATACGGCGAAAACAGCTCAGGAAGAAGTGGATAAAATGATTGAACGCGTTTCTACCGAACATATGGATGCAGGAGGTGGCGGTCAACTAGATCAGGACGCCGTGGATCAACTTTTGGTTGAGATGGGGTTCTAACTGAAAAAAACCGAGGGACAAAAAATTGATAGCCGGTTCAGTTTGGTTTAATTTTATTTTTGACCAGAAGCATTAATATAACCAGGAATGTTGCGCCCAGTACAATTACAGCGGTAAAACAAACAAATTTTTTGTTTTCTATTTTGGGGGCAATGAAGGCCAAAGAGCCCTGTCCTGTATACCCGGATTTTTTGATATTGACACGGATTTCGTGCCTTTTTCCGTCCGGTGTTATGTTTTTGGGCTGACATGTCAGGATATATTGATATTTCAGACGGTCAGCCACAGTCAATAACAAGGGAGAAATCATGTCTGGAGAATAGGCAAAATAAAAACCACCACCTGACTTTTCAGCTAATTGCGCTAACTCCTGCAGTGTCTGGTTTTCTTTCCGGCCATATCCGACTACAAAAAGAGATATATTGTTCTGCATAATTTTTGCCTTGCATGCAGCCAGAGAAAACATGCTGCCCTGATCCAGGCCGTCGGTTAAAAGAATGAGAGAGCGGCGGTCTGTTTTTAATTCGCTTGACTCGGCATACTTATTAAGTTCATTAACTGCGAATAAGAGACCATCAAAAAGTCGAGATGAACCCTTAACCGGATGCAAAGCTCCTATCTTTTCTTCCAACAGGTTTATATCTTGAGTGGGCCGCGCCAGGATGATGGGTCTGCCCGTATAAGTGAGTACAGCCCCTGGATATCGAAAGCCCATTTCACGAACAAAGGTCTTCAACCCCTGACAAACCAAGGTCAAGGAGGTGCTTAGTTTTTCTCGGGTTTCAAGGACAACCATATAGATCAATTTCCGATCCGTTACGACAAAATATTTCACTTCAGAAGGGTTTGAGTACGTAACGCCGTCTTCCTTGATAATAAAATTGTCGGCGTCCAGGTCTTTTACGGCGGAGCCTGTTTTTCGATTGATGGCACTAATGAAAACATTGATCAACGGCCGCCGCTGGGCCACAAAAGACACTTTGTCCACATTCACTTTTAACACTGCTGATTCAACCGGTTCAGCCAGTCCCAGCAGCACTGCAAATAAATACGGCAAAAAAAGGATGCATTGAAAAAATTGAGACTTCATGATGATAAAAAAATTATATTTTATAATGACTTTAGGGTAAAATTCTTTCGTAGACAAGAATTTTATTAAATAGTATGTCTAAGCCGAACAGGAACCGGTCAGGAATTAATTTAATCGCCAGTTCAATGCCGGTCTTCATCAGACTGAATCGAACTTGATAAATTTGTATTGCGGCTTAAGATAAAAATATAAGTATTTTTAATATGTTACATCTTGAAACATCGTATTTTTTCAACGAATTAACAAAACCCACAGAAGAGAAACGGATTGATTTGATGATAAGCTTTATTTTGTTGTTGAGCGAGTTATATAAAGAATGTTAATTTTTAGTATTAACATTTGGAGGTCCAGTGAATTCAACTTTGATTCGCCTTAAAATTAATCGGCGAAAGCTTTCCTCGCTCAAATTCATTATGGAAAGTTATGAAGGACTGGCTTTAACGACAACTCTGGATGCGACCTCGGGTCTGGTCCTTATTTCCATAGCGCCCGGCGCAGAGTCTGAAGCGGCTGATTTACTTTTGGCGATAAAGTCTGATTTGGGAATAGTTGACGGCTGGGGGAGTATAGAGGTCCTTCTCGACAACAAACAAAAATCGTTTTATACTGATCAGCAACAAGGAGTGTAGTGTGGAAAAGCGTAAAAAATTAATCTGCTCGCCGATTTTTCTTGTGATTTTTCTGTTTGCCTCGGGTATGAGCGGGCTTGGGGGTGATGTGCCTGAAAAAATCCCTAGGCCCAAGAAAAATTTCCTGGTTACTGTAATTGATCAGGCGGATGTTCGTTCTCAAGTGAAAATGTTCAGTATAAATGGGTCTACCTTTTTTACCGGCCGTAGAGGGAAAGGCGTTTTTTCAATACCTTTCGAGAAATTATCTAGCATTGATTTTCGTTTTTTTGAGGGAAATCTTGAAGCTACTGCCCACCTTAAGGAAGGCCAAACCGTCACTTTACGGATCGATAAAAATGTTGACTGTTACGGCCGTACCGGTTTCGGAACCTTTCGGATTAAAGTGGGCGATATAAAGCGGATAATTATTGAAAAGCAGGCTCAAGCTGCTGATTAGTTATGCGGTAACAGACCAGGAAAAAGAAGAAAGACAGACTAGAAGCCGATTCGGCTGAATGACCTAAAAACTATGAAAAAATATCGTATATACGTGGAAACATTCGGCTGCCAGATGAATGACTACGATTCTGAAAGAATGGTACGTCTGATGGAAGACCACGGCTACATACAGACTCATGACTGGAATGAAGCAGACCTGATTTTACTTAATACCTGTAGCATCAGGGAAAAAGCGGAACAGAAAGTATACAGCTATCTGGGTCGATTACGCAGGCTGAAAGAAAAGAAACCTAGCTTGCTTATCGGTATTAGTGGATGTGTGGCGCAAAAAGAAGGGCAAAAACTTTTGGGAAAAAATTCCTGTCTGGATTTGGTCGTTGGGACCCATGGAATTTATCGTCTGCCTCAATTGGTTGAGAAAGTTAACAGTACGGGGCAGCCCGTTTGCTGGACCACCTTTGATTACCAATTCACTCCGCCGTTAAAGCCAAAAAAAGCTCATATTTCCGTAAAGGCCAATCTCGCGATCATGCAGGGTTGCGATAATTTTTGTACTTACTGTGTGGTTCCCTACGTCAGGGGGCGCGAAGTTAGCAGGCCAGTGACAGATATACTTGATGAAGCCCGTAATTTGTTGGACGCGCAGGTCAAGGAGATCACTCTGCTTGGGCAGAATGTAAACTCATATGGCCGGGGGCTTGAACCGCCGATCACTTTTACCGGGTTGATCAAAAAAATTGCGCAACTGCCAGGTCTTTTGCGACTCAGATTCACAACCTCGCATCCGAAAGACCTTTCACCAGAATTGATAAAGGCCTTCACGGAAGTTGAACCATTGTGCGAACACATTCATTTACCGGTCCAGTCCGGGTCAACGCGAATACTCAAGGCGATGCACCGTAAATATACACGTGATGAATACCTGGCTAAAATTGATGCGCTGCGATCCACTTGTCCTGATTTGGCTATTACTACGGATGTGATTGTTGGGTTTCCGGGGGAGACTCAGGCTGATTTTGAGCAAACCATGGATTTGCTGGACCGGGTTCGTTATGATGGAATATATTCATTCAAGTACTCAGATCGCCCCATGACGCGAGCCACAAAATTTAAAAATAAAGTGCCTGATGAAATAAAGAGCGCGCGTCTGACAGAACTACAAGCTTTTCAAAACGATATTTCTCAAAAACAAAATGAGATTCTTATAGGACGCGTTGTGGAAGTGCTGGTCGAAGGCCCGAGCAAACGTAATAAAGGCCAATTAACTGGTCGAACCAGAACAAACAAAATCGTTAATTTCACGGGGGGGCAGGCAAAGCCGGGCTGCCTTGTAAACGTTTTAATTGAAACAGCTTCCGCAAATTCACTTCAGGGAACGCTTTGTAATTCCTGAATTCCGGGACTGGCCAGCAAGGATTACCTGTGATATAATGACACTTAAGTTAACAGTGTTGAAGAAATTATTTTTGATTAGTAACCCAAGAGGAGGTTGGGATGTCAATACGAGTTAACATCACGGGTTTGACCATTGACCCGGCCACCAACAGTCCCATCATAATCCTGAAGGAAAAAGAGGGTAATAAATCTCTTCCTATATGGATTGGTCTCTTGGAGGCGACGGCTATTGCCAGTGAGTTGGAACAGGTTAAATTTTCACGACCGATGACTCACGATCTCCTTCGGAACATTATCGAAACTTTCGGTGGGTCGATTGAGATGGTTGAAATTTGCGACTTGCGGGATAATACTTTTTTCGCAATCATCTATGCCTCTTGCAATTCCAAGAAATTTCAGATTGATGCCCGCCCCAGCGATGCTATCGCCCTGGCGCTCAGAGCCAAAGCCCCTATTTTCATTCATGAACGGGTATTCGAAAAATCAGCCAACATTGATATGAAAGGACAGGAAGTCGTCAAGACAAACGATGCTAAAAAGTGGACTGAAGTCCTGGAAAACCTGCGTCCAGAAGATTTCGGTAAATATAAAATGTAATCTTTGCGATGACCTCACGGAAGCCAGGCGATGATGGCCGGCCGTATTCGAAGCTGCCGTCTCAATTTTAACTTCATGCCTTATTCTGTTTATTTTTCTGATGCGGTTGAGTAGCTATGATTGATCTGCACACCCATACTTTTCTCAGCGACGGCGTGCTTCTTCCCATGGAACTGGTACGCCGGGCGGAAGATCGCGGATATAAATATATTGCCCTGACAGACCACGTAGATTCATCAAATCTGGATTTCGCGATTCCGCGAATTGTTCAAACCGCCCTCGCGATAAACCGGTATGTTCAAATTCAAGTGATTCCTGGAGCGGAGTTGACTCACATTCCTCCTCCTATGTTTGCGGATATGACTAAAAGAGCTCGGCAGCTTGGAGCGGTGCTCGTCGTGGCGCACGGCGAGACTCCGGTAGAACCGGTGGCACCCGGAACAAACCTGGCGGCCATTGAGGCGGGCGTGGATATCCTCGCTCATCCGGGCCTTATTACTCAGGAGGAAGCCGCTTTAGCAGCAAAAAAAGGCGTATACCTGGAAATTACTGCTCGAAATGGACATAGTCTAACCAATGGTCATGTGGCCCGCGTTGCCAAAGCAGTGGGGGCCGGGTTAGTGTTAAACACCGATTCACACAGGCCGTCCGACCTTATCACCTTGAAA
>CAZVRN010000135.1:0-8040 GCA_964629485.1 uncultured Thermodesulfobacteriota bacterium
CCCATTAATACGTTCCTTCACCTGTTGTTAACAATTACAGGGCGGCATTTAACCATTGCCCCGTTTAAATTAACCCTGAATTAAACACTCTTTTTAATGATAAACATCCATCTTGAATTTGTAAAGGGCAATCATGACCGGGTAAAAAAGAGCGCTGCGGGCTACGTGTCTGCCTTTATTTTCACTATTTTTATTTTTTTATAAAGTTGATTGCGCAATTTTTTACTTGACTTTTCCGGCCGAGGTTTATATTTGTACCACATTGCACAAGGAGGTGAAAGACTTTTCTTTTTCAATTTAATAACTCGAAATAATTAATAATTATTAAGAGATCAACAAAAAAAGGAGGATAACAGATGGCACTCGTTCCCCCACACGGCGGTGGTGAGTTAAAACCCCTGCTTCTTGAAGGCTCTGAGTTGGAGGCCGAGAAAAAGAGGGCGTCTGAATTAAAACGCGTGGACATCACTTCACGAGAGGCAGGCGACCTTTTTATGCTCGGTATTGGCGCCTTTACACCATTGACCGGGTTCATGACCAAAGCCGATTGGCAAGCTGTTTGCGATAATTATCAAATTGCGGATGGCACCTTCTGGCCCATTCCCATAACCTGTTCCGTGGATGAATCGGATGGCGTCAATGTCGGTGATGACATCGCTCTTTACTGTGATGATTACGACGGCTTGATCGCCACCATGAAGGTCGAGGAAAAGTACGAAATTGATAAGGCTTACGAGTGTAAGCAGATATTCCGCACGGATGACCCCGAGCACCCGGGTGTGGCCAAGGTTATGAATCAAAAACAGTTCAATATTGCCGGTCCTGTCAAGGTCCTGTCTGAAGGCGGATTTCCGGAAGAATATGGCGATATCTATGCCAGACCAGCCGAAACCCGCGCCATTTTCGAGGAAATGGGTTGGAAGAGAGTGGCCGCGCTCCAGCTTCGTAATCCCATGCACCGTTCCCACGAGTTCCTGGCCAAAATCGCTATTGAGGTAATGGATGGCGTTTTGATTCATCAACTCCTGGGCAAACTTAAACCGGGGGATATTCCGGCTGAGGTGCGGGTCGCAGCCATTAATGCTTTAGTCGAGAATTATTTTGTGCCCAATACCATCATAACCCGCGGGTACCCCATGGAAATGCGCTACGCTGGTCCGCGGGAGGCTTTGCTGCATGCGGTTTTTCGTCAAAATTTCGGATGCTCACATCTAATTGTCGGCCGTGACCATGCCGGCGTGGGCGATTACTACGGGCCTTTTGACGCCCAGAAAATCTTTGATGAAATTCCCGAGGGTTCTCTGGTGATCAAGCCCCTAAAAATTGACTGGACTTTCTACTGCTACAAATGCGGCGGCATGGCTTCCATGAGGACCTGCCCGCATGGTGCTGAAGACAGGCTCCTGCTGTCCGGGACCATGGTTCGCAAGACCCTGTCTGAAGGCGGTGAGTTGCCTCCTGAGTTCTCACGTCCCGAAGTAGTCAAAATACTTAAGGACTACTACCAGGGTCTCGAGGAAAAGGTGGAAATCAAACTGCACGGCTATGCCACCGGCCAAACTGAAGAGAAGAAATAATGTTTAAAGCCATGTATTAATAGTTGCATGTTTGGATGAATGAGCCGGGTGGCCCTCTGAACCTCCCGGCTTTTTTCTTCAAACTTCCTTGCCCAAACCGGGGGCGGTGGGTTAAAATAATTAAAACAGAAAGGAACAGGACTAAATGGAGCTTACACTGTCCATCATCAAACCTGACGCGGTTTCACGAGGGATAATTGGAAAAATCATAACCCGCATTGAAGCGGAGGGCCTTAAGATCAAGGCCATGAAGATGCTGCATCTGTCCAAAAAAGAGGCGGAAGGGTTTTATGCGGTGCATCAAGGGAAACCCTTTTTTGATTCAGTGACCGACTTTATGAGCTCAGGGCCGGCGGTGATAATGGTTCTTGAGGGCGAAGGCGCTATCAACAGATACAGGACCCTCATGGGCGCTACTAATCCCAAGGACGCGGCTCCAGGAACTCTGCGGGCGGAATTTGCCACCAGCATTGAACAAAACGCGGTTCACGGATCGGATGCGGCAGAAACAGCCGCTTTTGAGATTGGATATTTCTTCAACAAACTGGAGTTAGTGAATTAAAAAAGCTCCGGATCAGAGGGTCGGTGACCGAGCTCAAAGATATTGGTGAACTGGACCTGATTAAGGGACTGGCCAAGCGTTTTTCCTGTAAAGGTCCAGATGTGCTTAAAGGGATTGGTGATGATTGCGCTGTCTTAAAATCTGGAAGCGAGACGCTTCTTTTAACGACCGATATACTGGTCGAAGGGATTCATTTCATAGCAAACAACCTTAACCCCGTCTCCCTGGCGCGAAAGCTTCTTGCGGTCAATCTTTCGGACATAGCATCCATGGGAGGGCGCGCCAAGGCCGGGCTTCTTACAATGGCTCTGCCACCGCATACAAAAATAGAATTTTGGGAATCGTTCAGCAACGCCCTATTTGAAGAATTCAGACGGCGGGACATTGACCTGCTGGGCGGTGATACTTCATCTTCGCCCGGTCCCATTGTTTTGAACCTTATCTTGTTGGGTCGGGCCGCTCCCGAGCGAATCCTGTATAGATCAGGGGCAGTTGACGGCGATCTGGTTTTTGTTTCGCGGCCTTTGGGCGATGCGGCCGCGGGTTTGGTTTTGCAAAAACAGCCGGACCTGGAAATAGATGACGCGGTTCGGGAGTATTTAGGGATGGCTTTGGAAACGCCGCGGGCTGAAGAAGAATTGGGCCCTCTTTTAGCCGAAAGCAGGCTTGTTACTTCAATGATTGATGTCTCTGATGGCTTGTCCACGGATTTGGGCCACCTGGCCGAAGCAAGTAACCTGGGTGCTGAAATTTTCGGGGAGAATTTACCTTTTTCTAAGGAAGCCAGACTACTGGCGGAACGTCTGGCTATAAGCCCGGCGCAATGGGCCCTGTTCGGGGGTGAAGACTATGCCTTGCTTTTTACTGTCCAACCCTCGAATGTGGAAAAACTCCTTGGCTTGATTCGGAAACGTCTGCATCGTGAAATATGGCCGATTGCCCGTATGAAGGCTGAGCCGGGGTTGACTTATCTGGCTGAAGGAAAATCTCGAAGTTTATCCAGCCGGGGATATGAACATTTCCGGTTTGAAGGAAGTTAAATATGTTTCCACACCATGTCCCGCTCCGCAATTTAATAACGCTGACTTTGCTGCTGGCCTTTGCCTTGTCCCCCGGTATAGGCTTTACGTCTATGGAAGGTAAGGCTGCGGCTGCCTCTGTTAATGATGATTACCCGGTTCCCGCAGAAGTTACTTTGTGCGGCGAGAGGATGCCCCTGGAAAACCGCCAGGTCTGGGAGAGACTTGATCGGGAAATCACGATAGCAAGCTGGGATCGGGCCCAGGTTTTCATGTGGGTAAAACGAACTGGCAGATTTTTTCCTTACATAGAAAGAAGTTTGGCCGAAGCGGGGCTGCCTGATGATTTGAAATATCTGGCTGTGGCTGAAAGCTCGCTCATTACTGATATCAGCTCAAACCGATCCGCATTGGGCCTCTGGCAATTCATGCCTGGCACTGCTCGTCAAAACGGCTTGAAAAAAAATCGTAACGTTGATGAACGGCTTAACTTTGAACTGTCTACCAAGGCGGCCTTGAAATACCTGAAACGGCTCAGGTCTGTTTTCGGGAGTTGGACCTTGGCCCTGGCCGCTTATAATTGCGGTGAAGCGCGCCTGAAAAATGAAATCAAGGAACAGGAGGTACATGATTTTTACGATCTGTACCTGCCCAATGAGACAGAACGTTTCATTTTCCGGATAGCCGCCATCAAAATAATCATGAAAAATCCTGAACGTTATGGCTTTCATCTGTCGCCGGATCGTATTTATAAACCCATCCAGGCCGAAAAGATGAAAGTCAACTTGCGCTCCCCGCTTCATCTTACCAAAGTGGCCAAGGCTTTGGGCACGAACTATAAAGTTATTAAAGATCTCAATCCACATATATTGGGACGGTATTTACCAGTGGGCAAATATGAAATTTGGGTTCCTCAAGGCCGGAGCTCCAAGTTAGCGGCTTCTCTTAAAAAACTCTCCAAGGTATCTCCCAAATCAAAAAGACCCCGGGGGGGAAATCGTTTCTACGTGGTCAAACGAGGCGATACGCTTAGTGGAGTCTCCCTGAAAACAGGCGTCTCTATGGCCATAATCAGAAGACTTAACCGCCTTGAAGACACCCGAATTTTCGTTGGGCAAAAGCTTCGCCTCACTCCTTAAAAAGCCGGAAAAGAATACAAAATTCCTCTTTGCCGCATTTTTTGTATTTTTTTGTATTTTTTATCAATTTTACTATTGACATTCAATTTTACTTGAGTTAGCAACTTAAAAACTGAGGCTCAGCATGGTTTTGTCCGGAGGGCTGAAAATTTTTTCTTGACATACAACATATTGTGGGTGAAAATAAAAAATCCACAAAATAGCTAAAATATTTACATATTATAAGAAAAAAAGTAAAATTAGTTTAAAATGTTAACCGGTTGAGATCATGCCAGATTTTATTTACCTGGTTTCAGAGAGAGATTGAAAAACTCTGTATTGTTTTATAAAAGAGAATTCGGAATATTAATTCATCGTCTGAACAAACAAATTTACACGAAGATTTTTTTATCTTAAAGTTTTAAAACCCACGGAGGTATAAATTGTATGGCCGCCTACCGCTTTGCTGAACCGGCTGATTTGCAAAAGGAGCCTCCTCCTGCTTGTTCTGAGGAATGCATTTGGTATGAGCCTGAAGATGGCAACCGAGCTTGTGCAAACCGACATGAGATTATCTGTAGCCGGCGCCGTATGGAAATATTCAGGAACAACAATAAAAAAGAGTAAAGTATTCGTTCTTAAAAGCAATATCCTGAAAAGTTGTTACCGCTTTCCTTTATTTTTTCTCCGTTATCAATCATAATTTGACCGGTAGAAGGAATTCTTTGTTCTTCTGTTTAATGTCCCCTGACGCAGAAACATTTATCACCGAAAAGGCGATTCGTGAGGCACTGAAAACCGAGCTGTTCGGCCGCGGTCTGATTGAGGTTCACCAGCAGATCGGTTCAACCAACACGAGGGCGAAAGAACTGGCCCTCTCGGGCACCGGGGAAGGGACGCTGGTCATAGCCGAGAGTCAGACGGCTGGCCGAGGCAGGCTTGGCAGGTCCTGGCATTCACCACCAGGCTCGAATATTTATCTGTCTTTAGTGCTTAAACCGAAGCTTCAGCCGGCCCGAGTCCCCCTGCTGACCTTGGCCGCCGGCCTGGCGGCCTCAAAAGCAATAGAGGGTGTCATCGGCCGGACCCCTGCTGTTAAGTGGCCCAATGATCTGCTGCTTTCACATCGGAAGGTAGCCGGCATACTCGCTGAAATGGATATCAAAGATTCGCATGTCTCTTTTGTTGTTCTGGGTATAGGCATAAACGTGAATCTATCTGAAAGCGAGCTTCCTGCTGAACTGGCCGCTCAAGCCGGTTCTCTCTTCATGGCCACCGGCCGGAAGTGGAACCGGGTGGAAATTCTTTCTGCATTTCTTCATGAAATGGAAAAATACTATTATATCCTTTGCCAAGGCCGATACGAGGAAATCCTGACTCCATACCGCGCAGTCTGTCAAACGTTGGGAACACATGTCCGTTTTGTCCGGCAATCAAGGTTGATTGAAGGCAAGGCCAGAGACGTGGCTCAGTCCGGGGAACTGACAGTTGAACTCAATGATGGTAACATCATCTATCTGGCAGCAGGGGAGGTTTCGTCGCTGCCTACCGGTTAGCCTATTACAAAGCTATAATAAATGGCGCAGATTTCAAAAAAACCCCCCGATCACGTACATTGGGTGCCCGGGGTTTTTTGTTATAGAGAGGCAGACGAGGACTTAAAAGCTCAAACGCCATTTAAATTTGAGGATCAAATTTTAAGTTTCTTCTTTTGTTGATTCGCTTTCTGAAGCCTGTTTCTTAAGGCTTTCAAGTTCTGCTTTATATTTTTCTGCTTCAGCTTTATACTTATTTTTTTCAGCCTCTGCAGTATCGAACACACCTCCGGTGCCACTCTGGTCCTCTGTCTTGCGGGTGGTATCCTTCCATTCCTCGATCCCAAGATAGGTTGCCAGCGCACCGCCCAAGATGAGTCCTATTGGGATGATAGCCAACAGAGCCTTAATAAAATATGGCCACCAATATATCAGTCCGATTAATCCCAGAATTAAGGCAATGATCCCGCCGACCAATGCGCCCATAATTATTCCTCCTTACACCCATAAATTACTCGGTCAAAAATCGACCGGTTTTTATAAATTATTAACATATCTGAGCCAGTGAATCAAGTAGCGTGTTTTTTTGGTAGGAATCTGTAAGAGTTTTGTTTAATCCCCCTGAAAAATCCCGTGACAGACCTCTTAAGAACCAGCAATTTTGTTGAAGTCGCAGAACCTGACAGTGAGTTCGGCTAAAAGACGAAGTTTTTAAGAAGTCTCAATGAATAATTGGACATGAGCTGAACTCCCATACAGTTTTCCTTTTCTGATTGTCCCACAATTAAAAAATTTTAGCCAGAGATTATAATATCCGGCTTATTTAGAATATAATGTCCAGCTTATTTTATATATCATGGCATTGTTTAACGCTTTTATCTACGGGTGTACACCCATGGCCTTCAGCGCTTTTACTGATAAAATTTTCAAGATGCCTCTGATGTTACCGCAGGCGTTAAAGAAACCGGCGCCGAACCAGGCTAGTCCCAATCACTTTCGGTCTGCAAGGAGCAAATTTTGGTTTTTGCCTCCCCAAAGATGTTGACACCTGAAAAGAGTCAAGTGTATAGTGAATACGATCGGGACGTGGCGCAGTCTGGAAGCGCACCTGAATGGGGTTCAGGGGGTCGTGAGTTCAAATCTCACCGTCCCGACCATGTCTTCAAAAAAATTGAGCGGGTTAGCCAAATAGGCGCCCGCTCTTTTCTTTACATATTTTACTCTTCGGCTTTTTTTGTATCCCGCTCAACCAGCAACACAATTGCCTCCCCTGTAAAGTTCTCTCTTTTCAGCCAGGGAAACGTTAATCTGACTGGATGATACAATTAAACTAATAAATCCGGCGTCACAGCGGCGGCGTAAGGCTTTAATAATTTTAAGCTGGTCTCAAAGGCTCTGACAGCCTTATCCACCTCTTTTTCAGTCATAGGGGTGGAGATGACGAACATGCCGCGCGGAGCCGAAAAGATGCCGCGGTTCAGCATGTCCAAGTGGAAAAGCCAGGGGATCTCCTGAGCAACCCTCATCCCCCGGAAGGAGTCCTGCGCCGTAATGATATCCTGGTCTGTCCAATGTACCTGAGCTAAAGATCCAAGACCGGTGCATTGACCTTTGATGCCCACTTTTTTAAAAACCTGATTAAAACCGCTTCGTAGCCTGTCTCCAAGTTTATTAACCTTGTTGACCGCGGCTTTGCCATAAGCTTTCATGGCGGCTATACCGGCGGCCATAGTAACGTTATTCCCGTTAAATGTGCCTGATTGGCCCATACGTCTGGACCAATCGGGAAATGAAGGGTCAAACGGCATCATGATCTCCTTTTTCCCGCCGAATGCCCCAACTGGAAATCCTCCACCAATAATCTTTCCCAGAGCGGTTAAATCCGGCTCAACACCGGAAATGGCCTGAAGTCCACCGGTACTTAGACGAAACGTGATAACCTCATCAAAGATCAGGAGCACACCATACTTGTCGCAGAGCTTTCTGACTCCCTTCAAATACCCGGGTTGAGGCGGTATCATACCAAGGCTTCCGATCATAGGTTCCATAATAACCCCGGCCACCTTGTCTTTATGCTTCTTAAGCAGGGCTTCAAGGGCGTCGAGATTATTGTAAGGCGTCACCAGGACTTCCCTCAAAATACTTTTAGGGATCCCCGGCCCCTCTAAATGCTTTCCCGGCCTCCCTCTCGACGGCGTGCCAGGCCGGATATTCACTTCCACCGCGTCA
>CAZVRN010000136.1:0-8036 GCA_964629485.1 uncultured Thermodesulfobacteriota bacterium
TAATCGGAGCAAACGGCGCTGTTTCCTTGACCGGGACCTCGTTCGCCGTTCCATAGACAGCAGCGGACGATGAAAAAATGAATTTATTTACGCCTAGCTCTTTGGACACTTCCAAAAGATTCAGGGTGTTAACAACATTATTCCGGTAATATTCCAATGGGTGTTTTACTGAATCCTCAACCACTATCGAGGCCGCGAAATGCATGATTGCCTGGGGTTTGAATCTGGCCATAACCTGTTTCAACGTATCTTGATCCGCCAAATCCCCGGTAAAGAGTTCCCCGGACAAGACAGCCCACTTATTCCCGGTTGACAAGTTGTCATAAACCAGGATCTCATGATTTTTTTGACCGAGCGCCTTAACCACATGGCTGCCGATATAGCCCGCTCCCCCTGTAACAAGAACTTTCACTGACTTATATCTCCATCCAGCGTTTCATGAACACCTCGACCCATCAATAAGCAAAGGCACTTTGTCATATTTTATTAATTATTAAAAATACTTACTATGTAAAACCCGAATGGCAATCTACACTATTAGGCCCGAGATGTCAACTTTAAAGAAATCAGCCGCATCTTATTAAAACACCTTAAGCCTTCCATGATGGGGTCTGGGCCTTAAGACATCCTAAGAACTTCGCCCTTTAGCTGAACTCATTGTCAGGTTCCGCGATTTCAACAAAGTTACTCGTTTTGCAAAAGTCTTTAAAAATAATAGCTTATCCGGGAAAAATGAATTTGAGAGAGCCTCGAAAAGTCGGCGCTCTTTCACGCTGTTGAGCCTTATTTTGCCTTTTTCAATTAAACCTGGTTTTGGAGCCGTTCAAGGTCTGCGTCCACCATCATGGCTATCATTTCCTCGAACGAACATTTCGGTTCCCAGCCCAGTTCCAGCCTGGCTTTTTTTGAATCCCCCAGAAGCTGGTTTACTTCAGCCGGACGATAGAAACGCGGATCTTCGACCACATAGTCTTTATAATCCAGGCCAACGTGGCTAAAGGCAAGCTCACAAAGATCGCGGACACTATAGGCCTTTCCAGTGGCAATGACGTAGTCCCGTGGTTCTTCCTGCTGAAGCATAAGCCACATGGCTTTTACATAATCACCGGCATAGCCCCAATCTCTCTTGGCTTCAAGGTTGCCAAGCCTTAACTCGCTTGCCAGCCCCAGTTTAATCCTGGCCGCACCGTCCGTCACTTTGCGGGTCACAAATTCCAGCCCGCGGCGCGGCGACTCATGGTTGAAGCAGATGCCCGAGCAGGCGTAAAGGCCGTAACTTTCCCGGTAGTTCACTGTAATCCAATGGCCGTAGACCTTGGCCACCCCATAGGGACTGCGAGGATGGAAAGGGGTTTTTTCATTTTGAGGCACTTCTCGAACCTGACCGAACATCTCGGAAGAAGACGCCTGATAATACCTGGCATCCGGACGGGCGACACGAATGGCTTCCAGGATCCGCGTTACTCCCAAAGCGGTAAATTCGCCCGTGAGTACGGGCTGATTCCATGATGTCGGTACGAAGGACATGGCGGCGAGGTTATAGACCTCATCAGGATTTGAATCCCTAACCGCTGAAATAAGCGAGTTCTGATCCAGGAGGTCTCCCTGTAAATATTCAATATGGTCCTGAATATGTACGATTCGCTCATAGTTGCTCAGGCTCAGCCGCCGCACCAACCCATAGACCTTGTACCCTTTCTCTAGTAATAATTCAGCGAGATAGGAACCATCCTGGCCCGTTACACCGGTTATAAGAGCGTTTTTTGAAATTTCAAGCCTCCTTAATCTTTAGATATTAACATTAAGTATACACGATGCTGCTTATCTTGATTGAAATATAATCTATAACTGTCTCCCAATGCCCTGTCAACCTTTCGTCAAGATAAATGTGTTAGCAGTATTAAAATGTCCGCAACTCTAAAAGGGAAATTTTTTATGTCACACTTATGGGGACATACTGGCGTTGCTTAAACAGCCATACAATCTGAGTTGACGATGAAAATTTAAGGAAGTAGTATGCTTTATAGGGGCGTGCCGGATCACCAAAATATTTTTGGTTCATCTCCAAAAGAGTTGGTAAAATCATGCTGCGTTTAAAATAGTGACATCGGCGCATTCTTCCGTTATCCATAGGTTTAGCAAGAACTTATGAGATTTGGAGGAAGGCCGATGTCGAGTTTGAGTATACGCGAGTATTTTCCGTTTCGTCGAGTCAAAATTACCAAGCAGCGTGTTTTGGTCAAGGACAGGTTGGCCATGATCTACCTGGAGCCTGACAATCGTTTCTCTCCGGTCTGTCATGAATGTGGAGCTCATGCGCGGAGGGTCCATTCCCGAGATATTCGGGTAATCCGAGACCTGACTTTGGCTCTGGTTGTGGTCAGACTGGCCTGCAAGTACCGTAAGGTTTACTGTTCGAGGTGCGGGCGGGTCGTAGTGGAGGACCTTGAATTTGTTCGCCCCTACCAGCGGGTTACGCTCCGATTGGCTCAATATATCCATGAGTTGTGCAAGATGCTCACCGTGGCCGAAGTGGCGGATCATTTGGAACTGGATTGGAAGACAGTCAAGAATATCGATAAGGCTTTTCTGGAGGTGGATTATGGCCAAACCGATTATGATGGTCTTCGAATCCTGGCTGTGGACGAGATCGCTATACGGAAAGGCCATCAATACATGACCGTTGTATTGGATTATGAAACAGGTCGCGTGGTTTGGATGGCCGAAGGCCGGGGCAGCGACACCCTGAAAGGCTTTTTCTGCGAGATGACCGAAGCACAGAGACAGGGCCTGGAAGCCATAGCCATGGACATGTGGGACCCATATATCAAGGCGGTACGAGAAGCAGCCCCACACGTCAAAATCGTTTTCGACCTTTTTCATGTCGTCGCCGCATTCGGCCGTGTGATCGATCAGGTCAGGATGGATGAGTATCGCGAGGCTTCCCGAGAAAACAAGGATGTCTTCAAAGGATCTAAATACCTGCTTCTTAAGAATAAAGCCAACCTTCAATTGAATCAAAAAAACCATCTCTCTGAACTGCTCAGGATCAACCAGAAC
Organism: uncultured Thermodesulfobacteriota bacterium; assembly: GCA_964629485.1. Taxonomy (GTDB): domain Bacteria; phylum Desulfobacterota; class Desulfarculia; order Adiutricales; family JAFDHD01; genus JAFDHD01. Next base: position 3,061 of record CAZVRN010000136.1, read on the forward strand.
CTTTTCATCCTGGCCATATTGAAAGATAAACTTAAAGCCATTTGGCAGTACAAACGGGTCGGCTGGGCTCGTAAGGCCTTGGTCGCCTGGTGTGGCATCGCCCGGCTGGTCGGTCATAAGGCCGTTAACACCTTTGCTAAACGACTGGAAAAATACGCCTACGGCATCATTAACCATTGTCACTATCCTATCCACACAAGCCGCTTGGAAGGCGTCAATAACAAAATCAAGGTTATTAAGCGTAAAGCTTATGGATTTCAAGACAATCGTTACTTCATACTCAAGGTTAAACAGGCCTTCGCTAATGGAAACGTCAACTAATTTGGAGAAGAACCTTTAATTCTAACCAGCTATTCATTGTAGGAGGAGAAAAAATGCCTTATTCAGATCTAGACTTTAACCTCACCAATGAACAGAAATCCATGAGGGACATGGTCAGAAAATTTGGTGCTGAGGTAGTTCGGCCCGCGGGAGTGGATCTGGATAAACTAGCTGATCCAGCCGATGTTATCGCTGATGGATCCAAACTCTGGGACGTCTTTAAAAAATACCGGGAACTGGGACTTCATAAAGCTGGATTTTCCAAGGCCTTCGGGGGCATGGCTGAAGATATGGACACCATGATGAGCTATGTGGTCACCGAAGAAATGGGTTACGCAGATGCGGGCCTTGCCATCAGCCTGGGAGTCAGCAGTATGCCTTTTGCCTATTGTCAAATGGCCCCGGTACCCGAACTTCAGGATCTGGCTCGACAGTATGTTGAGGATACAGAGGCCAATTTAATTGGCTGTTGGGCCATAACCGAACCGGAGCATGGTTCTGACTGGGGCCTTGGTGGCGAAAATCCCGAATGCGGTCCATCCGTGCGAGGCGTCTTAAAAGGTGATGAATATATCATTAACGGGCAAAAGTCAGCCTGGGTCTCAAATGGCACCATCGCCACCCACGCTGTGCTTCACGTCGGGCTTGACCCGTCCAAAGGCATGATGGGCCAGGGAATCGCCATATGCCCCCTCGATCTCCCGGGTATTTCCCGCGGCAAGCCCCTTAACAAAATCGGACAAAGAGCCTTGAACCAGGGGGAGATATTCTTTGAAGATGTTCAACTGCCCAAGAAGTATATGATAATCCCTGATTATTCCCTGTTCTTGCAAGTCAGACAAGCTGGTGGAGGGCAAACTCCTATGAGCGGCATGGCGGTATTATTCGGAGGTCTGGCCAAAGCCGCACTTGATGAAGCTATTACCTACGCCAGGCAACGAATTCAGGGCGGCGTGCCGATTATCGAGCATAAAAATATCAAACTGAAGCTTTTTGAAATGTTTATGAAAGTGGAAGCCGCCCGTTCTTTTGCCCGCCGTATGTATACCTTCAACGCTGAAAGCGGGGCTTCTTCTTTGCTGCATGCCATGGCCGGAAAATGGCTATCTACTGAAACGGCCTTTCAGGTTGCCAGTGAGGCTATTCAAATTTTTGGCGGAAACGGACTCTCAAAAGAATATCATATTGAAAAGATATTTCGGGACGCCCGCGCAGCAATGATCGAAGACGGAGTCAACGAATCTCTGGCCTTAACGGTTGCAGATGATCTCTAGTTTGGGCGGTAGCCGGACATGCCTTCCAAGATGGTTTGACCGGCATCTGCCAATCAAACTCGATTTTTCCACTTTTTCGATATACTGACCATAGGAGTTAATAAATATTTCTTGTAAGCTGACTACAAAGTCTATAATATTGATTGACAGCTTTTTTTATTTCATTTTTTTCTCATAAATAATTACGCGTATAAAATGTGTTCACAAATACATAGATCTTTTAAGGAGGATTAACAATGGCCCACAGAACACTCAGAACAAAATTGTGTGACATCTTAGATATAGAATATCCTATTTTGAGCGCCGGTATGGGTCCCAGTCTGGTCGGTGAAAAAACAGGCGCTCCAGTGGAATTGGTTGTGGCAGTGTCCGAAGCTGGGGGTCTGGGGGTCCTGGGGGCAGCCGGGTGTACTTTAGATGAACTGCGGGAACAAATTCGAGAGATAAAAAGAAAAACCGATAAACCGTTTGGCGTGGATATTCTACTTCCCAGTCAGATTGTCAGCGCGGGTGATCAGGTATCCGAAGGTCCTCCGGAAATTCCCTTGAGCGAGGTGATTAAAACCTTGCCCAAACCCCACTATGATTGGATCATGAAGATAAAGGAAGAGATGAACCTGCCGGACATTGAAGCCAAAATAAAAAGGAATACCACCACCTCGGTTCCTCATGCTTCCATAAAGGTGTGCATAGAAGAAGGTGTGCCGCTCTTTTGCTCCGGACTTGGCAACCCGGGCTTTATGGTTGAAGATGCCCACGCGGCTGGCATGAAAGTGCTGGGCATTGCCGGAAACACAAAAAATGTGAGGCGCATCGCCCGGTCCGGCGCGGACCTTGTCGTCGCGCAGGGTCATGAAGGCGGCGGCCACACCGGCCGCATTGGATCAATGGCCTTATGGCCGCAGGCGGTTGACGCGGCGGCTCCGACTCCGCTTTTAGCGGCCGGGGGAATAGGTGACGGGCGGGGCCTGGCCGCGGCCCTGGCTGTTGGGTGTGTTGGCGTATGGGTAGGCACCCGCTTCCTGGCCACGGTCGAAGGCGGGGCACTGCCTGTGCAGAAAGAAACCATTCTCGAAGCCACTGATGAAGATACACGCCGGACGTATCTGTATACCGGCAAAACATCCCGGGCTATTTACAATAATTTTCATGACTTGTGGGAGCATTCCGGCTTGGAGCCCCTACCCTTCCCGATTCAGGTCCTTTTTGCCTCTGCCCTGGCCGAAATGTTCAACAAGGCTGAAAAAAAAGAGTACATGGGGCCATTTTCCGGTCAAATAGCCGGGCTTATTACTGAAATCAAACCAGCCGCTCAGGTTTTGGAAGACATGGTCGAAGAAGCAGCCGACATATTGACCAGAAAACTTCCGGAGTCCGTGATCGTGGAATAGGATAATAAAGATATACGCTGTATTAGCTTAATTTCGTTTTTTTGGTCCAGCCAAAGTGTTTCGCAACATAATCGCAGGCATAGATTTCATTTCAGGAGGATTTTCACAGGATGAGCAGAGACGGTAAAAAAGTAGAAGTACGAGCGCCCATGTCTGGGGTGTTTTACAGGAAACCCAGTCCGGATGCCCCTCCTTATGTAGAGGTGGGTGACCAAGTAAAGAAAAAGCAGGTGCTGGCTCTTTTGGAGACCATGAAGGTATTTCAGAAGGTAAAATCTCCATCGGCAGGCATCGTTCTCGAGATTTTAGCCGAAAATGAGAAACCCTTAAAAGACGGTGACCTCATGTTTGTAATCGAGGCTTAAAGAGGAGAAACCATATATGGGCGAATGGATGGATAGTTTTCTTGCGCGGCTTGCCAAAAACCGGCAGGAAAATATAGAAGGCGGGGGTAAGGATCGTATTGAGGTTCAGCATGAGCTGGGGAAACTCACGGCCCGTGAAAGGATTGACCGGCTGGTTGATCCGGGCAGCTTCGAGGAGTTCGGCTCCTTGGTTAGGGACCCTTACAGCAGGCTGCTCCAGAAACCAAAGCCCAGTCCGTCGGACGGAGTGGTCATGGGTCTGGCAAGAGTCAAGGGACGCCAAGTTATGGTCTATGCCACGGATTTTACGGTCATGTCCGGTTCGATTGGCGATCAAGGGGTTTGGAAAATAGCTGAACTGGTTCAGATGGCGGGCCAGGAACAGATACCGATTATCGGCCTTATTGATTCAGCCGGGTCACGAATCAGCTTCAAGAAGGGTTTTGCCGGGCTGTATGGCATGGGCAGGCTGGTCAGAAACTACTGCCTTTATTCCGGAGTGATTCCGCAGATTACGCTGCTTTTGGGGCCCTGCACCGGCCCGATGGCCCAGATTCCGGCCCTGTCCGATTTTTTGATCATGAACCAAAATACCGGTTTCTTGTGGCTGGGGGGAGATATCGAGTCGGATGACGCGGGGTCGGCTGAGTTTCACATGTCCAAATCCGGCCAATGCGATCTTGTTGCGGACAGCGATGAAGAAGCGATTGATCTGGCCAAACAGCTCTTTGAGTTCCTTCCTCAGAATTGTTGGGAAAAACCCTGCGCCGTTCAACCGACGGACGACCCGAATAGAAGGGAGGAAAGTCTTCTTGATGTGATGCCGAACAACCCGAAGTTTACCTATGACATGCATGAAGTTATTGATTTGATTGTGGACAACGGGGAATTTTTTGAACTGAAAGAGGACTTTGCCTCTAACCTGATCATTGGTTTCGCCCGATTTGACGGTCTGGTTACCGGGATTGCTGCCAGCAATCCGGACGAGTTGAGCGGCATCATGGAACCTGACTCATCAGATAAGTATGACAAATTTTTGATGTTTCTCGATGCGTTCAATACCCCGCTTTTAACTATATCCGACACAACGGCCTATCCGCCTGGAGATAAATGGGAACGGATGGGCGTGATTCGGCACGGCGCCAAGAATCTGCACGGGTACTCCCATTTAACCAACCCTAAAGTAACATTGGTTTTAAGACGATCCTACGGCGGATCGAACATTACCATGGGCTGCAGCAAGATGGGGCCTGATTTTATTTTTGGCTGGCCCACAGTCGAGTTCGCGCCCACCGGGCCTGAATCAATTGTGCAGGCGGTCTTTCATAAACAATTGGCCAAAGCAAAGGAAGAGGGAAATTACGAAGAGGTGTACAACTCGTTCCTCATTCCCCTGAAGGAGCAATTCAGTGTCATGAACATGGGCAAAGCCTTTACGACCTACTACACGGTCCATGAAGTTATAGACCCCCGGGATACCCGCGCTCATATTGTCAAGGCGCTTCGCGCTGCAATCAACAAGCGAGAGGAGTTGCCAGACAAGAAGCGTTACATCAAACCTGCTTAGCGAAACCGGAGGGGAGAAATATAAAATGGGAAAACGTCTGGACGAGGCTGTTAAGAGA
>CAZVRN010000137.1:0-8006 GCA_964629485.1 uncultured Thermodesulfobacteriota bacterium
TGACGTTAGAGCGAAAGATCGGATTAGCAGAGATCTCAGGGAAAAAAGTCTTAAAAGCCATGATTTTCCCCCAAAAGATATCAGCCATGGTTTTCTTTTCTTCCCCGGAGAAATAAAAAACCCAAAAATTTTACGATTAAGCCTTCGCGAAAAAGAAACGAACCGGGTATATATTCTGGAATTTAACTTATAAACCAAAAAGACAAACTACTCTATCTCGACGATTTCCATTTCCTGTATCCCACTGGGAGTTTTAACGCGAACCAAATCTCCCTCTTCTTTTCCAATTAAGGCCTGGCCAAGAGGGGATTTCACTGAAATTCTCCCTTCTTCCGGGGCGGATTCATAGGGACCAACAAGCATGTACCGCTTTTGTTGCCCTGTTTCGACATGCTCCAGAGTGACCTTAGCTCCAAAAACAGCCTTCTCGTGTTCTATATCGGTGCTGATAATTTCGGAAGATCCTAATTGGACCTGCAATTCATTGATTCGACCTTCTATGAAAGACTGTCGATCTTTGGCGGCATGATATTCAGCGTTTTCGGCAATATCTCCGTGGGCTCGAGCAGATTCAATCGCTTTTATGTTTTCCGGCCTCTCGACCTTGATCATTCTTTCAAGTTCCTTTTTTAAATTTTCATAGCCTTCACGGGTAATAGGCACCTTTTCCATGTCCAGTCTCCCCTGATGCTTAAAACCGGCGGCCATAAAAGGCTACCGGCAGTCAACGCGTGGATTAAATAATCCAAGCTGAATGTGTTTGTTTTTGCCTGCTAAATAAACCGATCAGGCCCACTATCATTTAAGTCGGCTGACTGTTTATTCTCTTATCAAAGCGCTCCATGTATGTCAAGATTGTTAGACCTGATGTTTAACCAACGTCAATATGTCCCCCTAAGCGCGACTTAAAAATGCCCCCCTTTTCAGGTCACTATTTTGTCAGCCCGATCAGCCGACCACCCTTCCCCAAACGCATGAGGTGATACCTTATCCGGCTTTTCCCACTCATTAATAATCTATCCTCTTTCGTGGGGACATTTTTATTTTGCCAACACACTAACACAAACACAACTAAAACTTGACACCTTGACGGCAAAAACCAGTTCTGGTATGCTCAATAATGGATGGATGAAACAAGAAGTCTTTTAATTTGGTAAAATAAAGGAGGGAAGACCCTCCTTTTTTGTCATGAAAAGCATAAACAAGACAATGAATCACAACCTGGACCTTTTCCTCAATCACCTTGGGGTAGAGCGGGGGCTTGCGCCAAATACCATAGACGCCTACGGGCGCGATATCAGACGTTTTTTGGAATATCTCAGCCAAAAGGACTCAACCGCTCCAGAGTCAGCCAGTCGGTCAACTATCATGAGTTATCTTCTCTTTTTAAGCCAATCCAAGTTAAGCGCTCGAAGTCGCGCACGGGCACTTTCAGCTCTTAAAACCTTCTACTCTTTCTTGCTTAGCGAAAATATTGTAAGCCAAAATCCAGCCGCAGACCTTGAAACCCCCCGTACTCTTTTTCATCTGCCTCAAGTCCTCGCTTTCGAGGAGGTAGACGCATTACTTTCCACTCCCAATCTTGATACTTCCAGCGGTTTGCGGGATAAAGCCATGTTGGAACTCATGTATGCCACAGGCCTCAGGGTTTCGGAATTGATAAATCTTGAAATAGCTTCTCTCAATCTCGAAGCAGGATATCTGAGGACTATGGGTAAAGGTTCAAAAGAGCGTCTTGTTCCCGTGGGTGATGCGGCCCGCGATTGGATAAAACAGTATCTTGATGAAGCACGGCCCGGCCTGGCAAAGCGCAGATCGAGCCCCTATCTTTTTTTAAGCCGCCGCGGTAAGAGGCTTTCCCGGCAATATTTTTGGCGTAAAATAAAAGACTATTCGCTGGCAGCTGGAATTCGTAAAAAAATCAGCCCGCATAGTTTGCGTCATTCTTTTGCCACCCATCTTTTGGAACGCGGCGCGGATTTAAGAGCCGTGCAGCTGATGCTGGGGCACGCTGATATAGCCACGACTCAAATTTATACGCATGTTACACAAGAAAGATTAAAGCAAATTCATCAGCAGTATCATCCCCGCGCATAAGGTCCGGGACATGAACCAGGATGAAATTTACATTCCTGAAATAAATCCGTTGCCCGAGGGGGCATTGGAAATAATTACGACCCATATTAACGCTGACTTCGACGCCCTGGCGTCTATGCTGGCGGCGAGTAAACTCTATCCTACGGCGCTTATGGTTTTCCCGGGCTCTCAGGAACAAAACCTGCGAAACTTTTTTCTTCAATCCACTGCATACCTCTTTAATTTCTCAAAACTCAAAGAGGTGCAGACTGAGCGGGTCAAAAGATTGATCTTAGTGGACACACGACAGATCAACCGCATTGGCCCACTGAAAAAAATACTAAAAAATAAAAATCTTGAGATACACATCTATGACCATCACCCCCAAAGCCCGGATGATTTGAAGGGGGATCTGGAAATCGTGTCCCCGGTAGGCGCTAACGTGACGATCATGACTGAAATTCTCAGGGAAAAAATGATACCCATTACACCGGAGGAAGCCACGGTGATGGCCCTGGGTATTCACGAGGATACCGGCTCCTTGACTTTTGGTTCAACCACCCCAAGGGATTACCGCGCTGCTGCCTATCTGCTTGAACAAGGAGCCAACCTGAACCTAGTTTCAGAAATGATCACTCGCGAGTTGACTTCAGAACAGGTCTCTATCCTCAATGAACTGATAAGTTCCACCCAAACCCTGAATATCAATGGAGTGGATGTGAGCTTGGCCCAGGTGGCCACCAATCATTATGTCAGTGATTTTGCTGTGCTGGTGCATAAGCTCATGGATATGGAAAATATAAAAGTTCTTTTTGCCATGGCCAGAATGGAGGATCATGTTTATCTGGTGGCCCGGAGCCAGCTCCCTGAAGTTAATGTTGCAGATATAGTCAGGGAGTTCGGAGGAGGAGGCCATCCATCGGCGGCCTCGGCCAGCATCAAAGACCAAACCCTTACGCAGGTGGAAGATAAATTGCGGGCGCTTATAAACGCAAGCATAGGCCCTATCCGCAGGGCTCGGGACCTCATGGCCTTCCCGGTTATATCCATTCCGCCGGATGGTACCCTAGCGGAAGCCCGTGAAACTTTGACCCGATATGATATTAATGTTTTGATGGTTGTCAGCAATGAAGGGGCTGTCTTGGGATACATCTCCCAGCAAAATGTTTCTAAGGCACTTCACCACGGCCTCACAAACATGCCGGTCAGTGAGTTTATGACCTCCGAATTTCAAACCGTAAGCCCTGAATCCAGCTTTCCGGAAATCATTCAATTTATCGTGGGCCAAAACCAACGTATCCTGCCCGTTATCAAAGACGGAAAGCTCGTGGGTGTCATTACCCGAACTGACTTGCTGAATATTTTGACAAGCGAGACCACTGATGCCTCGGACATAATCGAGGGCTATGGTAATAGTACTGACCCCAGCAGAAATAAAAACATCAAAAATCTGATGCAGGAACGCCTGCCTAAAAGAATCATGGAACTTCTTGCTGATCTTGGCCGAACGGCAGACCGTCTGGGATTCTCAGTTTACGCTGTTGGCGGCTTTATTCGGGATATTTTCATTAAACAGGAGAATTTGGACATAGATGTGGTCGTCGAAGGTGATGGAATCGTTTTTGCCAAAGCCTTCAAGAAGGAGCATCCTGACGTTCGAATCCGGTTCCATCGTAAATTCAATTCAGCCGTCCTCATTTTGCCAGACAACGTGAAAGTGGATGTCGCCACCGCTCGCCTGGAATATTATGAATCTCCGGCGACCCTGCCCGTGGTTGAAGTTGGATCCCTGCGGCTGGACCTGTATCGAAGGGATTTCACGATCAACACCCTGGCGGTTAAGTTGAATGAAGCACAATTTGGAAATTTAATCGATTATTTTCGGGGTGTTAAGGACATTAAATACGGATACATTCGCATTTTGCATAATTTAAGTTTTGTCGAGGACCCGACGCGTGTCTTTCGAGCAGTCCGCTTTGAACAGCGTTTCGGCTTCAAGATAAGCAAACTTACGGCGAACTTGATCCAAAACACGGTCAAATATAACTTTTTCGAAAAACTTTCACCGAAAAGATTGTTTGTTGAGCTGAAATACATACTTCAGGAAGAACAACCCGGACCGGCTATCCAGAGGCTGGACGATTTTGACTTGCTTAAATTCATCCTGCCTGGTCTAAAGTTCAATGCGGCCAAAGCCGAACTGTTTAAGAAAATCAGAAAAGTATGTCACTGGTTTGATTTAACATATCTCGGTGAAAGCTATCAGGCCTGGATGATTTATTTTTTGGGGCTGATTGACGGACTGTCGCCGGAAGAGTTAGAACAAATGAGCGCCAGATTGATTCTGCAGCGGCGTGATCGGCAGCTAGTGGTCGTGGAAAAACCGGAAATTGACCGGGTCCTGAGATCGCTCCACCGTCAAAAAGGTGAAATACGGCCGGGGAAGCTTTATAAGCTGCTTAGTCCGCTTTCCACTGAGGCGATTCTGTTTCTTATGGCCAAGGCCAAAAGGGCGGATACACAGCGCGCTGTCTCCAGTTATTTCACCAAATTAAAGGACGTGCGCATTGAAATGACCGGCAAAGACCTTATCGCCATGGGTTTAAAACCAGGTCCTCAGTTCAAATCAATACTGGATTCTATCCATCAGGCACGCCTTAATGGTGAACTGAAGAGCCTGACGGATGAAAAGAAATTCGTAAAAAAACTATTAACCAGTCATGAATCTGCAAAGCATACAGAGGCTTAATTGGAAGAGATTGTCATCAGAATCACACTCCTTGCGGTTCCTGTTCTCCTGGCGGTTACGATACATGAAGTTGCCCACGGCTGGGTAGCTTATAAACTGGGTGATAACACCGCCTATCTGGCCGGCCGATTGACTCTTAACCCCATTAAACATCTTGATTTAATCGGAACCCTTGTTTTTATCGTGACCCAAATGATTGGATGGGCTAAACCTGTTCCGGTCAACCCTTATAATTTAAAGAATCCAAAAAAAGACATGATTTGGGTCGCTGCAGCCGGCCCGGCCGCTAATTTCATCTTGGCTGTGGGCTTTTCACTGCTCTATCATTTTTCAAGCAGATTAGTCGGCGGTTATCCCTCTGATTTTATTATTACGCCGTTAGTTCTTATTACCAGAATCGGAATTATCATTAATATTGGATTGGCCGTCTTTAACCTCCTGCCGATTCCTCCACTTGATGGCAGTAATATCCTTTTAGGGCTTTTGCCCCGGGAAGCGGCCTTGCGTTACCGGAGTATTACACCTTATGGGTTCCTCATCCTTTTGGTCTTGATTTTCTCGGGACTAGTGGATAAGTTAATAGTTCCCATTATTTATTTTTTGGTAAAATTGCTTCTTTATTAATACTGATGACATTTGAAAAACAATGGATAAAAAAGGCATGAGCCTGTCCGTTAAGCTGGAAATTTATGAAGGGCCGCTCGATCTTTTGCTTCATTTAATCAAAAAACATGAGGTCGACATATATGATATTCCCATTGCTCTTATCACCGATCAGTATCTCGAATATTTAAAATTAATGGAGTCTTTTAACATTGAGATCGCTGGTGAATTCTTACTCATGGCGGCCACCTTGACCCAGATCAAGTCAAAAATGCTGCTGCCGGTATTAGATGAAAACGAAGAAATAGAAGAAGACCCCCGGATGGCCATTGTGCTGCCTCTGCTTGAGCACATGAAACTCAAAGACGCGGCTGAGGTACTTGAAAACCGGGAGATTCTTGATAGAGATGTTTTTTCAAGGACGACCTCTCTGGCTGAGATGGGCATCGAGGAAGAAGAACTCTTTACGGTCAGTCTTTTTGACCTCCTGGACTCCTTTCGCAAAATCATCGCCAGGATCGAAGACAGAGCGAGTCTGGACATCACCCTTGAACCCAAGAGTATCGAAGATCGGATCGGGGAGATCGTTGACCTGCTCAAAACGATGCGCGAAGCCGCTTTTGAAAAACTTTTCCAAAAAGACCGCTCACGTAATGAGCTGATCCTGACTTTTCTCGCTATACTTGAGCTGGCCAGAATTGGATTGCTTCGCATCTTGCAGAATCAGGTCACAGGGGATATAAAGGTTTATTACGTTGAAGAATCGCCTAAACTTGTCGCGGTCGATGCTTCAGAAGGTGAACAACAGGTTATTGATTCCAGACAGACTGGTGGCGGCTTGCCAGATGTGAATTCGGAAAAGGATCAGGCCGAATGACTGTCTCCTTAAAATTGATCATAGAAGGGTTGCTTTTTGTGTCTAATGTTCCTCTTTCTCTGGAGAAAATCAGTGCCGTGACAGATGGGGTTCCTCGTGACAGGATCCAAAAAGCCCTGGATGAATTGATGGCTGAATATGAGGAGATGAACCGCGCTTTTGTCCTGACGTATGTAGCCGGCGGCTATCAGTTTAGAAGCCGGGCTGAACTCTCATCTTATATACTCCAGTTAAAAAAGAAAGCTCCAGCGCGTCTTACCCGCGCCGCCTTGGAGACACTGGCGGTAATAGCCTATCGGCAACCGGTTTTACGTGCAGAAATCGAAAAAATTCGCGGTGTGGATGTAGGTGGTACTCTCAAGACGTTACTGGAAAGAGATATTATTCGCATTGTCGGACGTAAGGATCTCCCAGGCCGTCCCATCCTTTATGGCACGACTAAAAAATTTCTGGAAATCTTCGGCCTGCCCGATCTGGAAGCGCTCCCGACCCTGGAGGAGATGGACTCCCTGGGTATGGAATCAAACGAAGGACGTCTTTTTTAACTAAACAGTCTATCCAGGTCTTCAACCAAAACATTTAATAAATCAAGTTGCATCCAGGATGCGAGAACGTCTGCAAAAAATTTTGGCACAGGCCGGTGTCGCCTCGAGGCGGCAGGCGGAACGAATTATTCTCGACGGCCGGGTCAAAGTGAACAAAAAAATCATAAGTAAACTCGGCTCTAAGGTTGATCCCGAGAATGATTTCATCGAGGTGGATGGACGGCGCATCAAACCAAAAATTAATAAGGTTTACTATCTTTTTTACAAACCGGCCGGATATCTTACCACCTTGAAAGATCCTTTCGGCCGCCCGACCATTTCACAACTTATAACACACATCAAAAAACGGGTTTTCCCAGTCGGCCGCCTGGATATGGACACCGAGGGCCTTCTATTACTGACCAACGACGGGGAGCTTTCCGCCCGTTTGATGCATCCGCGTTTTCATGTTTCAAAGTCATATCGCGTTAAAGTAAAGGGCCAGCTTTCAGATTTGGCTCAGGCAAAACTCGCCAACGGCACAATTATTTTAGGCGACCGACCCGTGAAACCCGCCAGAGTGGAGATTATCAAACGCGGGCAGGATCGAACCTGGCTACTGATGACCTTGACCGAAGGCAGACATCGGCAAATCAAACGGATGTGTTCTCAAGTAGGGTATCCTGTTTTGAAGCTTAAAAGGATCTCTTACGGGCCTTTGAAATTAGGCCGCCTGCCGCGAGGGGCCACGCGCGCCTTGAAAGAAACCGAAATTAGCGCTCTCAAAGAAGCAGCGGGGCTGAAAAATCAAAGAAAAAAATGATGATATTTTTAAATTTTTCAATGAATATTACATTGTATCGTCAGTAGCGAAGCAGTTCTCTGAGAAACGTACGGCCCCTAGCTTAACTTATTGACAGATTCAAATTAAGGTCCTCGAAATATAATCAAAGGTTTCCGCAAAAAAAAGAAACTTAATAATTGTTTTTTTCGGGCATTAAGTTTCCAATTTGAATTTAAAAATTAGTTTTTTTATAAGCTTTAAATTGCCCCATCCGGGCCTGTTAAGGCACGTTTGAATCTGTATTTTCATTTGAGCGTCCCAATCTCAAACAAAAACCGATAAAACAAAAAGAAAACCACCGGCCGTTACCACTTCTTTCAGGCCCGGATCACT
>CAZVRN010000138.1:0-7989 GCA_964629485.1 uncultured Thermodesulfobacteriota bacterium
TCTTGCCAACCATAGTATGCCTTTTCAAATCTCATCATCCGGATCTCCGGTAACAACTCCGTCCGTCTCACGGTCTCCACCTCCCAGGATTCCATTTCAACCGGACAGTGTATCTGCTCCCAACAATGGTTTCTTTCATCCTTGCTAATTCAATTTTTTTTTCTTATAATCTGAAGGCGTAAATATTTCAAAAAAAAATTTAAAAAATTGAAGATTCCGAACCGGGGAAAGCCAATTTGGGTTATATTGATAGCGAGGGCGGGAGATGAAGACGAACCAGGAAATATTGAAGCAGTTAGAGTTTTTTTCTGATTTTTCCAACGAGGAAATCCAGAAGGTTATTGCCGCGGCCGAGTGGGTCAAGGCCGCTCCCAACGAGCGGATCATCACTGAAGGAGAAGATGATTTTTACCTGTATTTGCTGATCAAGGGGCAGGTGAGTGTATTTAAAAATAAAAAGGTGTTGGCCATACTCAAGGCCGGCGACATCTTTGGTGAAATCGGCGCATTAGCCGGGAATCCCCGAACCGCCCATGTCATGGCCAAAGATCAGTGCTATTGCCTCCGTTTTGACTCCAAGCAGATCAACAACATGGAGACCAATCTTCAGCTTAAATTCGTCAAAAAAATCCTTTACACCCTGGCCGGACGGCTGGTGACGCTTGATCGCCGTTTTGCCGCCATTTAAGGTTTACAAAATCAGGTCTTAAGGCTCGTTTTTCCTTTTATCTCCGCCAAACACTCTTCCAACACCTTTAATTAGAATGAATGTCAGGCTTCGGGCTTGTGAGGCTTATTGGGCCGCGGCTTCGGGCTCCTCGCCCTGGTTCGCCTCAGCCTCTGCAATCTTTTTCAGCTTAACAGCACAAACCTTGAACTCCGGGATCTTGGCCACAGGATCGAGCGCAGCGATGGTCAGCCTGTTGGCCGCGGCTTCGGCATAATGGAAGGGGACGAAGATCACCTTTTCCGGGACCCTGTCGGTCACTTTGGCCGTGGCTGTGATTTCTCCGCGCCTTGAGGTTATCAAGACCTGGTCCTCATTGCCGATACCCAGTTCCGCCGCGTCGGCCGGATTGATTTCAAACTCACATCGCGGCGCCAGGTAATCAAGAGGCTCACAGCGTCGGCTCATGCTTCCGGTATGATACTGGTAAAGTATGCGGCCGGTGCTCAAGGTGAAGGGGTAATCATCAGAGGGGCCTTCAACCGGTTCCCGGTGCTCCAGTGCGGTGAAGAGGCCTTTTCCGCGTGCAAATTTTTCTACATGGAGGATGGGTGTGCCTGGATGATCCTTGTCCGGGCAGGGCCAAAAAATGCCGTTTTCTTCGATACGCGGGTAGGAAATCCCGGCGTAGGAAGGAGTCAGTTCAGCGATTTCGGCCATGACCTCTTCGGCCGTCTTGGCTGTCCACGACAAACCCATGCGCGAAGCCAGGTCGTTTAAGATTTCAATATCGGGGCGGGCATCTCCGGGGGATTCGACGGCCCTGCGAACCCTGGAAACGCGGCGTTCGGTGTTGGTGAATGTACCGTCTTTTTCCGCGAAACTGGTTCCGGGCAACACCACGTCGGCCATCCTGGCCGTCTCTGTCATGAAAATATCCTGCACCACGAGGAAGTCGCATTTCTTCAGGGCTGCTTCGACATGATTCGAATCCGGATCGGAAACCATGGGATTTTCACCCAGGATATAAAGACCCTTGACCTTCTCATCAGCAATGGCATTTATAATCTCAACAACGGTCAGGCCGGGCTGATCAGAAAGTTCGGCCCCCCAGGCGCTTTCAAATTTCTTCTTGTTGTCTTGATCCGTAACCGCCTGGTAGCCGGGATAGACATTGGGCAATCCGCCCATGTCGCAGGCGCCCTGGACATTGTTCTGACCGCGGAGGGGATTCACACCGGTTGAGGGGCGGCCCACGTTGCCGGTGACCATGGCCAGGTTGGCCAGGGCCTTGACATTGTCCGTTCCGCTGGTGTGCTGTGTGATGCCCATGGCGAAGAGGATGGTTGCTTTTTCAGCCTTGGCATACAGCCGGGCGGTCTCGATAATATCCTGGGCCGGGACCCCGGTGATGCCTTCAACTTTCTCCGGCGTATAATCGGCCACGGCTTTTTTAAGTTCTTCTATATTCTCTGTGCGTTCGTCAATAAAAGCCTGATCCTGCAACCCTTCGGAAAGGATGACGTTAACCATTCCATTAAACAGGGCCACATCGGTCCCGGGGCGCTGACGCAGCCAGTATGAGGCGAAATTAGTCAGGGTGATTTTGCGTGGATCGGCCACGATAAGCTTGGCCTTGCCAAGGCTGGCTGCTCTTTTGACGAAGGTGCTGATTACCGGATGCGTTTCCGTTGTGTTAGACCCGGTGACCAGAATCACATCGGCGTCTTCAATTTCAGCGATGGAGTTGGTCATGGCGCCGCTGCCAAAAACGGTGGCCAGACCAGCCACGGTGGAGGAGTGACACAGGCGGGCGCAATGATCAATATTGTTTGTTCCGAACCCGGCCCTGACCAGCTTCTGCATGAGGTAGTTTTCCTCGTTGGTGACCCGGGCCGAGGTTAAACCGGCCAGGCTGTCCGGGCCGTTTTTTTCCTTGATTTCCAGAAAGCGCTTGGCCACCAGATCAAGAGCCTCATCCCAGGTGGCTTCCCTGAAGTCGTCGCCCTGGCGAATAAGGGGAGTGGTAAGCCGCTCTTCGGAGTGGATGAACTCATAACCGAACTTGCCCTTGACGCAGAGGCTGCCCATGTTCGGCAGGCCTTCTTCCACGCCGCTGACTCTTAAAACCTTGCCGTCCTTAATATGCAGGTAAATCTGACAGCCAACGCCGCAATATGTGCAGGTGGTCTTGATTTTTGTTTCTTCCCAGGAACGCCCTTTGTACCGAGCCTTCTTTTCCACCAAGGCCCCGACAGGGCAGACACGGACACATTCACCGCAGAAAACGCAGTCCGAATCCTCTAAGGGAACATCTCCCTTGGTTACGATTTTGGACTTGGTGCCACGGTATCCGAACGAGATGGCCAGATTAACCTGCACCTCGTTACAGGCCTGGACACAACGGCCGCACAAGACGCACTTGCTGAAATCACGGATTATCATGGGATTATCGGTTTCCGGCGGAAAATATTCCATGGGCCGGGTAAATCTCACGGTCTCCACCTGATAACGATAGGCCAAGTCCTGCAACTTGCATTCACCATTGGCTTCACAGGTCATGCAGTTGTGCTCACCAGAAGCGAGCAGCAGTTCGATTACCATCCGACGGGCTTTTACCACGGACTCGCTTTCGGTTTGAACCTCCATGCCCGGTGCGGCGGGCATGGCGCAGGAAGCCACAAGCGCTCTGGCGCCCTTGACCTCAACTAAGCAGATCCGGCAGGATCCGGTAGGCTTGCAACGATCCAGATAACATAACGTCGGGATGTCGATTTTATTTTCCCTTGCCACTTCCAAGATAGTCTGACCAGGAGTGAAACTTAACTTTTTCCCATTGATCGTTAATGTCTGCTCAGTACTCACAGCATCCTTCCTCCACAAAATATACTTGGCGAAACCCGCTCATTTATATGCCTGTTTGCGGCATTATAGTCAAGTTAAAAGTGATTTACGGGTAAACATTACCCGACCGCTATTTTATAATAACCCAGGGCAAATAGAAACAACAGGAAAAAACCCGCGGTTTTACGGGCCTTATTCTTAAATTTTTTTCTGTTGTTTGCACGCGTTGGCTAAACCTCCATAAAGCAAAATTCAAAAAAAGACGATTTTAGCCTCTCTTCATTAATTAAAAAAGAGCCTTCCTGAGACGACAGGAGCGGCCCTTTTCCGAATAAAAAATTTTGGATATGCGCCAAGAGATTATTTAACCACCAGGTTGACCAGCTTATTGGGAACAAATATCTTCTTCACGATTTCCTTGCCTTTGGTCAGGGTTTTGACTCTTTCATTGGTCATGACCGCAGCCTCAATTTCATCCTGAGGAAGTTCGGCCTCAATTTGTAGCTTGGCTCGGACCTTACCGTTGATTTGCACCACATATTCAATCGTTTTTCGGGTCGTATATTCTTCACGGTACGTGGGCCAGGTCTCTGAAAAGATACTGCTCTCGTGCCCGAGGCGCTCCCACAGTTCTTCAGTGACATAGGGAGCGAACGGGGCGAGAAGCTTGAGAAAGGTCTCATTCACGATACGGTTCTTCAGGGAGACCCTGGATATGTGATTGAGCAGTTCCATGAGGCGCGCCAGGGCGGTATTGTAGGAAAACCGTTTGATATCATTCGTAACCGCCTGAATAGTATGATGAAGCCAGTACAGGGTTTCACTGTCGGTCGGCTCGTTTTCGTCTAACTCATCGCCTGTAATGTTGCTCCAGACCCTGTCCAGGAAGCCGCGCATGGCCGGAACGCCTTCGTCCCTGAAATCGCCGCCTTCCAGATAGTCGCCCATGAACATCAGATAAACCCTGAAGGCGTCAGCACCATAACTCTTGATAAAATCGTCAGGGTTAACCACGTTGCCTTTGGATTTGCTCATTTTACCGCCGTCTTTGGTAATAATGCCATGGGCCACGAACTTGGTAAACGGTTCTTCGAAATCAATCAATCCAATCTGGTTGAGAGCCATGCAAAGGAAGCGCGAGTACAAGAGGTGCAGCACAGCGTGCTCATTGCCCCCGACATAGAGATCGACCGGGAGCCATTTTTTGGTGAGGTCCGGATCAAAGGCCCTGTCATTAAAATCAGTTGACGGGTAGCGATAGAAATACCAGGCCGAGCAGAGGAAGTTATCTGAAACGTCTGTCTCGCGGTAAGCCGGGCCGGAGCAGGAGGGGCAGGTGGTATGGTAGAATTCAGGCGCTCTTTTCAAGGGCGAATCTCCGCTGCCATCTGGCTGGTAATTTTCAATAGTCGGCAGAAGGACCGGCAATTCGTCTTCAGGTACGGGTTGCACACCGCATTTGTCACAGTAGATCATGGGGATAGGCGGTCCCCAGTAGCGCTGGCGCGAGATGCACCAATCGCGAAGGCGGTAGTTGACCTTAAAACGGGCCAGGTTTTTTTCAGCCAGCCATTCGGTGACCTTGCGAATGCCTTCTTCGGCCTTAAGGCCGTTGAACCGGCCGGAGTTGATCATGACCCCTTTGCCGGTATATGCCTCGTCCAGTGGATGAACCTGTCCGTCGGGCGAGATAACGGTTCTGATTTCGAGTCCGAATTTTGTGGCGAATTCAAAGTCCCGCTGGTCATGAGCCGGGACGGCCATGATGGCCCCGGTGCCATATCCCATGAGCACGTAATCAGAGACCCAGATGGGAACCTTTTCACCATTGACCGGGTTGATAGCGTAAGCCCCCGTAAATACGCCGGTTTTTTCCAATCCCTCTGCCTGTCTCTCTATTTCCGTCATGGTCGCCACGCGTTTACGGTAGGCTTCGAACTCATCACGCCGATCCGGAGTGACGAGCTTGTCCAGGAGAGGGTGTTCCGGGGCGAAGACCATGTAGGTAACGCCGAAAAGAGTATCGGGCCGGGTGGTGAATATCTCAAAGGTTTCATCATGATCAACCAGCCTGAAGGTGACCTGGGCCCCTTCGGATCGTCCAATCCAGTTACGCTGGGCCACCTTGGTTTTTTCGGACCAGTCGATAATTTCAAGATTGTCCAGGAGTTTCTGGGCGAAAGCCGTGGTTTTGAAAAACCATTGAGCCATGTCTTTTTTGGCGACCACGGTTCCACAGCGTTCGCATTCACCACCGATAACCTGCTCGGAGGCTAAAACGGTCTTGCAGGAGGGGCACCAATTGACCGGGGCCGTGGTCCGGTAAGCCAGGCCGGCTTTAAAAAGCTGAATGAAAATCCACTGCGTCCACTTGTAATAGTCGGGAGAGGTGGTGTCCACTTCATGACCCCAGTCATACATGTTTCCGATATGCTTGAGCTGGTTTTCTCTGAAATTATTTATATTTTCCGGCACGAGTTTGCCCGGGTGGGTACCAACTTTCAAGGCGAAGTTTTCAGAGTGGATTCCAAAGGCGTCGAAACCGATAGGTTCGAAGACGTCATAACCGTTCATACGGTGGAAACGGCCCTGGATATCAGACCCGACAAAGGCAAAAACATTACCCACGTGCAGCCCTTCGGCTGAAGGATAGGGAAACATCATAAGGTTGTAAAACGGCCGGGGAGCGTTTTTAAGGTCAACCTGGAATTGTTTGGATTCATCCCATTTTTTCTGCCATTTGGTTTCTATGGCCCGGTGTTCGTACTTCTTCATCTCTTCCCCTTGATCTGGTTGAGCTCCTTAATGATTATGGTTTGGCGCCTGAAGCGCAATATAGCATCAGAAGAAATTTTTAAACCATCAACCGGGGCGCGTCAAGGGGAATCACGCCTGCCGCTGGTTTTGCCGGCTGATAAACAGGCTAAACCGGGTCCACATGCACAATGACCTGGTGCAGGTTATCCAGGTCATCCAACAAGCAGGATTCGACCTCTTTGGCGATTTGATGGCCCTGCTTTACGGTTTGTTCTCCATCGATAGAGATATGAATCTCCATCTGCATCAAGCCTCCGGAAGTCCGAATTTTGAGATCATGCACTTCAAAGACGCCTGATACACTTAAGGCGCATTGCTTGATCTTGTCCTGAATTTCCGGCCCTGGAGCCGTATCTGTGAATTCCCGAACCGCTTCAATGAGAATATCCAGGCCCACTTTTATGATCATAATGGTTACGGCCAGGGCGGCGTAGGAATCGAGGATATGCCAGCCCGGCCGTAATTGAGCGCCGGTGACACCAATCAGGACAGCGATTGATGACATGGCGTCCGAACGGTGGTGCCAGGCGTTGGCCGTGACCGCGCTGCTTTTAATTTTTCGGCCCGCCCGCAACGTGAGCTGGTAGAGAATTTCTTTGACTCCAATAGAGAGAGTGGCTATGGCCACGGCCAGCCAGTTGGGTTTGTATTCGACATGAAAATAGATGTTCAGAGCCGCTTTGTATCCGAGCATGAGGGCCACGGCGATCAAGGAGATGCCAACAACAGATGAAGCCAGGGTTTCAAAGCGGCGGTGACCGAAAGGATGGGTTTCGTCGGCGGCCTTTCGCCCTATCTGCAGTCCGAAGAGGACAACCGCGTCCGTAAAAAGATCAGACACGGAATGAATGGCGTCGGCGATGAGGGCCTGGCTGTACCCGAACACGCCCGCCAGAAATTTAACTATTATTAAGAGGGCGTTGACGAGGATGCCAAGCAGGGTGATCCGCCGGCCGATTTGCACGGAGTCTTGTTTCAGTTCAATCTCTCCCTTTACCGGCTGACCCGAACAGGGTGATCTTCTGTGTCACTACTTCTTTGACCGCTTCCCTGACCGGCCCCAGAATCTTGCGGGGATCAAATTCAGCCGGTTTCTCGGCCAAAACCTGGCGTAAGGCACCCAGGGCGGCCAGCCTCAGGTCGGTATCAACGTTGACTTTATTAATCCCGGCTTTAACTGCCTGGCTTATCAGGTTGTCAGGCACCCCCTTGACTCCGGGCAACTCAGCGCCGTAACGAACCGCTCTTTCCACAACCCGGGCAGGCACCCCGGAGGCGCCGTGCAGAACCAGGGGCAGACCGGTGATGGATTTGACTTGAGAAATGCGGTTGAAATCAATGTGGGCCTCGCCTTTATACTTGAACGCCCCGTGCGCGGTGCCCACGGCGGGAGCCAGGGCGTCTATCCCGGTCTCCCGGACGAACTGCTCCGCCTCCCCGGGATCAACCAGATAGGCTTCCCTTTCCGAAACATTAATATGGTCTTCCTGTCCCACAAGCCGGCCCAGTTCGGCTTCGACCGAGACGCCTTGCGCGCGGGCCATGTCCACGACCTGCCTGGTCAGACCCATGTTTTCGGCAAGCGGTTTGTCCGAGGCGTCAATCATGACGCTGGTATAACCGCTTGCTATCGCCTCCCTGATGACATCCAGGTCCTTGCC
>CAZVRN010000139.1:0-7941 GCA_964629485.1 uncultured Thermodesulfobacteriota bacterium
AAAAGCGGACACTTCATTTACTAAAATGACCGGACACATTATGTACTAGCTACAAAAAACAATTAAAAATTGCCCTTTAACTTTAACTTTGGTATTATACGCCGCGTTAGGGTTGCTTTTATATGAATCTCTGAAGGCTTATTGCGGCGATTGAATCAGATAATGCACAATTGAGTTAGCAAGTCGGCAGAGGCGGATAATTCACATTCTTCATGACATACCTGAAACGGAGGCGCTGTGGGTTGGATAACTATTGGGGTAGTATTTGTTTGCTTTATCGTCGCGGTTATTTTCGCAAAACTAACTGTCAAGAAACCGACAGAAAGACAAGGCCCTTTTGCCGTTGTCCTATTCTTATGTTTTTTCCTGTTGATCACCCTTTCCAATCAATATGCTTTGCCTGAAATTAAGATTTGGAAAGAACAACGGAATCTGGAAAGCTCCCTGCAGGATATTGCGGTTTACCAGCTAATAGCCAAATCTGATCCGGATACCTATAAAAGAATTACAAAAGAAATAAATAAATCATTACGAAATCGAGAGAGCAATGAGCAGATAGCCGTAAGGATTCGCCGTATTATCAATGAGTTAGTCGGTAAGTATCTTCCACGTGCCTCTGATGACGCAATTTTTACCTATGTGAGCGTTATGGTACAGGAGATCAGTGAACTGACTCAATTAAATCCCGAACTCGCCTATGAATTCCTGTTCCCGCAAAAAGGCGGAGCAGTCAGGCAGTCATTTCAACTGCGACCGGAACTGCAAAAGGCCGATCTTGACGCATTGGCTGAGGTCATAAGAACCGGATCAACAAACCCACATATTGTTAAAGATTTCAGTGAGGCCAAACTCTTACTGGAAAAGGTTATCGCCGACCTCTACAAGGTGTACGGGAATGACTTAGCCCTCTTACAAAACCCACTGGCGCCCGGAATTTACAAAAAAAAATATTGTAATATGACCGTGGCGCTGTTTAAGGAAATATTTAAAATGCCTAGGCCGCAAAGCTGTTTGGTCCTGCGCTATATGTTTTCAAATATAAAAAACGACTCAGTGTAATGTTTTGTTTACTGATCAGAAAAATGATGCAGCGGGATTCACCCCCTTTAGCCCTGAAGTCCGCGGCATATCTCTGGCATTGATCATTTGCGCCCCCAAATAACAACCCTTGATCCAACCCTATAATACCTCCTTCAAGACACCTTAACAGGATAAGGCTTGGAGTTTTAGAATTGGGTCTCACAGGGGGGCGCAGGGCCAAGACCGGGGACCGGCATCCTTTTCGAGAATTCTTGAAACCTCTCGCCTTTAAGCGAAAAAAAGTTTATATTATCACCACACGGCTTTATATGATTGAAGGCCATACAGGGACGAAGTTGAATTCAGAGTTCGAAAGAAAAAAGAAAGGTTTGAAAATGCGCGAATCTGAGGCACCTAAAAATTCCTATCTGCATAAAGCGATGCAAAAGAGTCAGGCTGAAAAAATCCGAAGCGTGAAGCTTTTAGCTTCACAAAAAAGAATTTTAGCCATGATCTTGATCTTGGGGGCATTAATGGGAGCCTACTATTTAATATACGGTCAAAAAAAACTCTCCATAGTGGCCGCTTTGGAACAAATGGGTGTTATCAAACAGAAAGCCCTGCCAACAAGCCCGGTGGTGTTAAAAGCGAAAAAACCCGTTTCAACACAAAGTCAAATTTCTGCAAAGTTGCAAAAACCTCCAATCAAAGAGTTATCTCAAAATAAACCGCTATCCATCGTGGAGGCAGAAAAGAAAGAGCCGGCGGTAATTGAACATACACTTGACGCGGTTTTTACTGAAGAGACCTGGCTTCGGATTTTAATAGACGATCAAGTGAAACATGAGTATCTTTTCAAGCCAGGTGATTCAATAACATGGCGGGCGAAAAAAGGTTTTAAATTAAGGATCGGTAACGCCG
This sequence comes from uncultured Thermodesulfobacteriota bacterium, assembly GCA_964629485.1. Classification (GTDB taxonomy): domain Bacteria; phylum Desulfobacterota; class Desulfarculia; order Adiutricales; family JAFDHD01; genus JAFDHD01. Next base: position 1,942 of record CAZVRN010000139.1, read on the forward strand.
GCGGATTGAAGCTTATTCTGAACGGTAAACCATTGCCTTCTCCCGGTCTTCATGGGCAGGTAAAAAATCTGACTCTGCCCTGAGCTGTTTCACAAGCTTACCCCCACAGCGATTAAAATAGATAATTTGCCGGGAAGCACTATTGATTGCAGGGACGTTTATCTCCTTTTCACTGCACTAAAATAATCCGGGGTATGTTCAAATATGTGGCCGCAAATTTTTTGAACGTAAGACCGCCGGAGAAAACTTTTCTTATATCAAACTGATTTCGATTGACCAGAAGTAAATTACCCGGCGATGTCGCACGCTTCTTTTCAAACATAATAGCTCCCGCAAAGTCATCTCTCAGGTGAGTGGTTTTTGTCTCTTCCCAGCCCATTATTTCCCCGTTTTTGGGTATGATTTCTTTTTTATCACCAAAGATAAAAAAGATGCTGTCTACCGGTCTCCCGTTGTTTCGATTGATATAAGTAACCCGATAGTCTGGGTCCCAAACTTCCCAGGCCTTGGTTTCAGGGTTGAAAACTTCCAATAAACGGTGACCTTTTATGACCTTATATTTGTCTGAAAATATTTGAATAATGCGCGAATAAATGCCAAACTGACTTAAAATTTTTTTCATCAATTGAGCACGCAGACCGCAGGAAAGATGTATTTTTTTTACACTCGAACCGCCCTGAGCCGCTGTTAAAAGAGCTTGAATACCTTCTTGTAAAAATTTATCCAGGGACGTCTCATACAAGTATTTGTTTCTCTCCTTATCAATGACATGCAAGGAGTTATCGTGAACAAAATCCATTGATTGCTCTATGATTTGGGTTGGAGAAGCGGCTTTCTTGGCAATAATCGATTTTATTCGCTCAAGATTCTTCAAGTATTGTTTATTCTCAATCTGATGATCGTCTGTCGCTGATAATAGATTCGAATAATTTCTTTTAACTTGAACCAAGCTCACAGTCTGCCATAAAAATGCGGCGCCCAGAATTACGACAAGTATGGCCAGAATGATAATAATTTTACTACGCATAAATAAACTCCCTCTTATAAAAAAGGTTCATCTCCCAAAGAGTTGATAAAGTATAGCATTAAATAAAACAATGACACCACGGGATTCTTCTGGCATCCATTATTTTCCTAAACATTTATAAGACTTGAAAAAAAATCAACAACTTAAATCTGAGGGAACTATCTTTGGCTGGCATATAATAAAGTCGGTTTCTTGCAAGACATCGCTTTGTCTCCAACAAAAAATTCAGCTTAAAAAACAAAGTTTTTAAGAGGTCTCTATTCACAAATTGGAAAGGCCATTTTCAGACTGAACTTCAGCCGTCTTTTCAATGACTCTTCTTAATTTTTTCGAAATTTCTCTGGCGATCGGTTTAATTGCCTCGCTTTGAATAATTTCAAGCGCTGAAACTGGATTAATAAGAGATTATCAGGGCTTGTCAACCGCCACTCAAAATTAGATGAAACAAGAAAACTTGGCCACAAAGATCATTTCAAAAAATTAGAGTCTCAAGAACAGTTCAGCACAGAATACAAGCGAATGCTCTGAAATTTGAGAAACCTAAGCGTCAGATCGCTCCTGATTTCTTGAATTTTTCTATTTCTTCCAGAGAATATTCCAAAAGATCATGCAGTATCACTTCGTTAGCTGATCCGTAAGGCAAACCAGGAAAACGAATTCTGCCCGGGGCATTAGAATAGCGGAAAGGAACATTGGGGATTTTGAGAAGGGTTTTATGAAAAGGATCTTCTACTTCGACATAAGACCCTCTCTCTTTGTAATGTACATCTTTATAAATATCGGCCATGGAGCATATTGGTCCGACCGTAATACCATGACGATCACAAATTTCTAAAATCTCATCTAGATTCTTACTGGCCACCCAATCAGAAATAACCTGGTTGATAACCCGGCGGTTTTCTTTCTTGATACGCTCATCATTACTTTTGTAGCGTGAGTCATTGTTCATCTCCGGGTGACCGGTAATTTCCATCAATCGTTCAAAAGGCTTCTGGGTCGCTCCGGAAAGGGTCACCCATCTTCCGTCTTTTGTCAGGTAGTTATTTCTGGGGGCCACATAGCTCAATTCGTTTCCCTGCGGCTGAGGTATTTCACCGGTCTGCACATAAGTCAAAAAGTCCGCGCCAAACAGGCCGAACATGGGTTCATATAAAGAAATATCAATTTCGCCTCCTCCTGATTTACCCCGTACCTGTCCCCTGAGGGCCATCATAATGGCAAAAGCGAGATGCATACCCGCGATAAAATCCGCCAAGGCCAGAGGAGCATTAGTCGGTACTCCACCCGGCTGTGCATTCAGGTAGGTAAAGCCGGAAAAACCTTCAGCAAGGGTACCAAAGCCAGGCTTGGAGGAATAGGGTCCGGTTTGACCATAGCCTGAAACCCGGCTGATCACGAGACCCGGATTGACTGCTAAGAGTTTCTCCACATCAAACCCTAGTCTTTCCATGGTGCCCGGACGCATGTTTTCTATGAGCACGTCTGATTTTTCGACCAAATTGAGAAAGATTTTCCGCCCGTCCGGAGACTTCAAATTTATTGTTATGGGAAATTTATTACGGGCAAAAACCGCCCAAAACGGCTGAACTCCCTGTTCAAGAACTCCCCACCTCCTGAGGGCGTCTGGAGCTTTGGGCGATTCAACCTTGATAACCTCAGCCCCAAAATCACTCATAAGCGTAGCGGCAAACGGAGCAGCTACCACTGTGGCCAAATCAATAATTCTTATATCCTTAAGCGGCAAGGCGGTTATCTCTTTGGCAGACCTTTGCTCTCGTATGAAATCGTTCATCGTTTTGTAAGAATCCATTTGACGCCACCTCGCACTATAAGCTGCAATTTATATGTTTGATTCGTTTCGCAGCTTCGCTGTATCCAATTTCTCCCATGGCCAATTATGCGCAACTCGATCCCTGAAACTCGAATCGCACTCATAAGGCGCCCTCTTTAGCCAGGGCGATGAAATGAGATACATCTATCTCCTTGGGACAAACAAAGGTACAGGCCTGAGATGAATGACACCTTGAAACACCCTGCTCGCTGTAAATAATCTTAAGCCTTTCCTCTTTTTCCTGCTCACGGGGATCCATCAAGCGCACAATGCTGGCCAGCAAGGCATTGGGTCCCAGGAAATTTTTGCTGCTGCTGATACACGCCGACGCACAGCAGAAACAGTTAATGCATCGTGTTGCGTTGACGTAATGTTTCAACTCATCCGGCGTAATTGGATATACATCCCCTTCCACCGGAAGCGGAGCCGGATCAATGATATATGGCTTTACGGCATTGACCTTTTCATAGGCTTTTTCAATATCTATTACCAGGTCACGAACAACCGGAGCCACATTTAGAGGTTTAACCGTAAAAGTGGTAGTCCCGAAGTATTGAACAGCATTTTCCACCAGGAGTTCACAGGCCAAAACCGGTTTGCCGTTGATCAACACAGAGCATGTGCCGCACTGCCCATGTTCACACGATGAATTCCAGGTCAATGAAGGGTCCTGCTCATCATTAATTTTACGAAAAAGATCTACAAACCTAAGAATCCGGCCCGCTTCCAACTCATATTTCTGAATCCAGGCTTTTTTGCTTTCTGGATCATACCGGTGAATTTTCAAGGTAAGATGAAAATTTTTACTCATAATCCTCTGGCCTGACGGGTTAAATTTTTTTTCTTCGCGATTTCGGGCAAAACCCTAATTTTGAGATAGCTTCTAATAATTTTGCTGATGGAAAAACGAGACAGTCCCTTCTAATAGTTCCTGCCAATGAGATCAAACTTTTCTGAATACCTGTCCCCGGATTCGAACAAACTCATATCAATCGGACGTTTTTCAAATTCGAATTTCCCAAATTCCTTCATGGTTATCAGGGTGTGGTAATTGAACGAGTCTTCTCTCTGGGGGAAGTCCTCGCGAAAATGAGCGCCTCTTGATTCTTTCCTTTTCAGTGCGGCTTGTGCCATGATCATGGCCACAGCCAGCAGGTTATCCAACTCCCACCGCTGAACAAGCTCTTGATTCATGGCCAATCCTTTGGTGGTCAAAGCGGTATTTGCGGCTCTGTCCCTCAATTCCTTCAAACTTTCTATAGCCTGTAGGATACCAGCTTCATTCCTGAAAACCCCCACTTTTTCGGTCATCAACGATCTCATTGTCTGGCGGATTTGGCCAATGTTGTCACGGCCTGAGGCCTCAAAATATTTTGAAAATCGGGCAAGAGTGGCCTCTCCTTTCGCCGTTGGTGTCTCGTCAGGGACCTCATCAAGATAATCGAGTACTCTCTCGCCCGCAAACTTGCCCATGGTTATCAATTCCAGAAGCGAGTTGGTCGCCAACCTGTTAAACCCGTGAAAACTGGCCGAAGCACATTCACCTATGGCAAATAAACCCGGAACTATTTCCCGGGAACTATTTTGGACCTCCCCAAACTTGCTGGTCGGAATGCCACCCATGTGATAATGGTTACTTGGTCTGACAGGGCAAAGTTCTTCTTTGGGATTGATGTTTACAAATTTATTAAAAAATCCAGATATTTCACGAAGCTTAACATCGTGGACATAATCTGAAAGATGCCGCAGGTCAATCCAGACGTGATAAATACCATGATCCGGGTTTAAAATGCCTCTGCCTTCCTGAATTTCGGTTTCAATAGCGCGTGACACCAGATCACGGGGCGCGAGGTCTTTCATCTTTGGAGCGTAGCGGGACATAAAAGGTTCCAAATCCTTATTGCGCAGGATTCCACCTTCACCCCGTAAAGCCTCACTCGCTAAAATTCCAGGTCCTACGATCCCGGTGGGATGAAACTGAACCGCCTCAGGATCCATCACCGGCAGACCCGCCTGAAGCGCCAAGGCCAGCCCGTCTCCGGTATTCTGACGGCAGTTGGTCGTGACCTTAAAAACCTGACCACATCCGCCTGTTGCAATAATTGTGGCTTTAGACAGGATATAAATGAACTCTCCTTCTTTTTGCCTGAAAACAACGCTCCCCACACACCGGTTTTCACTGAAAAGAAGCTCTGTAGCAACGCTCTGCGTGAGGAAATGAATATTCCTTTTTAGAGCTTCTCCCCATGTGGTATCCATAATTCCTTTTCCCGTTCGATCAGCTTCAAAGACCGCACGATACGCCAGCGTCTCCCCGAAATTCAAAGAATGCCCGCCAAAGGCTCTTTTACTCAAATTCCCTTCGATATCCCGGCTGAAGTGCATCCCTCTGTTCTCAAGCCATAGAATCTGCTCCCAGGACGTCTCGGTTATTTTTTTGATCACATCCTGATCAGCGGAGCAATCAGACCCCTTCCACGTATCAAACATATGATAGACTGTCTTATCAGCCGGATCTGCAGGATCGACCACGGCCAGACCGCCCTGAGCAGTTGAAGTGTGTGATTTTTGCGGATGTGCAACTTTGGTCAAAGCAATAACACGGGTTTCTGGTCGTTTTTCCAGGACTTCTGCCGCGCATCGAAGACCGGCTCCTCCACTGCCGATAATCAACAAATCACAAGAAAACGTGGCTGCATGGTGAAGGTTTTTATTCATAAGTTCACTAAACCTCAAATGAAGACGGTCAGCTTAACCCCAATCCATCCAAAAACCGTCATAAGGGTTATAATTATCAGGGAACAAAAATACTGCAGGAGTTTAGACGAAAAATAATCCTTAACAATCGACAAGAGACCGTACCCGCCGTGATAAAGCACTCCAAGGACCAGTACCAAATCAAAAACTTTAATAAAAACATTTTGCATTCTTAAAATCACAACATTTGAATCGTGACCGAGGGAAGGCTCAAGATGCATAAACAAAAGATGGGCCGGAATCACGATCAACAGAAAAACGCCGGTGATTCTCTGCAATTTCCAGGCAAAAGATGCACCGCTCTTGCGCAGTTTAGTCGCAGTCAGATAGATCAGGCAGACACTGACCAGCAGGGTGAGGAGCCAAAACAATAGGGGTGAAACAG
>CAZVRN010000140.1:0-7929 GCA_964629485.1 uncultured Thermodesulfobacteriota bacterium
AACCCATATTTCAAAACAGGTACCGAAATCAAAGGTCATGAATTTCACTACTCGCGGCCGCTACAATACGACCCGCATAAAGTACGGCTGGCCTTGAAGGTTAAGCGCGGCTATGGTTTTGATCAAGGCCGGGACGGCTTAACGGCTTATAATGTTTTCGGGACTTACACTCACCTGCATGCTTTGGGGTCTGTCCGCTGGGCCGAGGCGCTCGTTGATTTAGCGGCTGGCTATAAAATGCAAAAAAAGGAAATCAAAGAGGTGACTGCCTCATGAGCCTCAAGTCAGATGTCCGCAAATTGCTCTTGGAAAATAATCAGGAAAAATTTCTCGCTTTTTTAAGCCGTGAGCGGCGTGTTGTCGGGGCGCTTAACCGGCTTCTTTTTGATACCGAAGAGCTGGTACGCTGGCGGGCCATAACGGCTTTGGGCTGGGTGGCCCGCGAGGACCCCTTTTTGCTTGAGAAGGTCGTCGGCCGTCTGATGTGGACGATTAACGATGATTCCGGAAGCATTGGCTGGTCCACGCCCGAGGCCTTGGGTGAGATCTGCGCAAACGAGCCGGACCTGGTGGAAGATTTTTTTCCGGTCGTCATTTCCAAGATTAAGAAAAGAGTCTTCAGAAGAGGGGTGCTTTGGGCCGCGGGCCGGGTGGCTTTGGTCAGGCCGGACCTGGTTGAGGGAATCGACGACTTGATCCTTATCTGCCTGAAAGATCCTGATGCCGGGGTGCGCGGTGCGGCCTGCTGGTGCTTGGGGCGTATGCCCTGGGTGAAGGCGGGTGATGAATTGGCGCGTCTCAGGGAAGATCAAGGCCGCTTCTCTTGGTATGAGCATGAAAAGATGGTAAGTAAAACAGTGAGTCATATGGCGCGGGCGGCCCAGGATGCCCGCCGTCAAACCTGATAAATCATAATCAAAAGTGTAGCCGCATTTTATGCCTGCGTGAAAAATTATCCGTTCGTTAAAAATGTGGCCGGAAACCTCTTAAAAACGAGTAATTTTGTTGAAATCGCGGAAGGCGACAATGAGTTCGCTAAAGGACGAAGTTCTTAAAATATCTCGAACAACAGGTCGCTGTTTAGGCTTCATGGTCATACCGGACGGAGCAGGCGGCGCGACCGTTTTTTAAAGAATATTTTTGTAAATATGTCGGCGGTAATGTTATTTTTCAGGTTGACGGCTGGTAAAGTATGTGCTATCAATGCCGCTGAGCTTGCGGTTGTTAATATGTCCCTTCTGTAGCGGGAATGTGTTTTAAATAAAATTGTCATTTGACGTCTCTTTATAAGTCTCGTGGGAATACATTTGAAATGAGTCTGAAAAGCCTACTGATTCAAAAGAAATCAGGCATTGTAAAGAAGTGGTTCAATAATATAGCCGACAGCTACGATCCCGAAACATCTAAATTTTTAAAGAGCAAACGAAATCGTTTCGCCAATCCCGTCGGGTCAACCATTTCCAGGGAAATGGATGCTTTGTTCGATGAACTTCATGGCCGGGCGGAACAGGAGAAGATCGCAGTCTGCCTGGATAGAATAATCAAAATCAGGGCCGTCCAGGACTTCACGCCATCCGAGGCCATTCAATTTATTTTTTCTCTCAAGCAGGTCATCAGAGAGGAATTGAGAAATGAAATTCAGGACGAGCAGATCTCAAGGGATCTGCTTAAGCTTGAATCTCAGATAGACGATCTGGCCCTGCTCGCGTTTGATATATATATGTCCTGTCGTGAAAAGATTTTCCGGATCAAGGAAAATGAGTATCGCAGCAACAAACTCATGATACTGACGGGAACAGCCCCGACGAGCGGGACCTAGTCCGGGAAGCCGGAGCTTGGAGCAAATAAAACCAAACAGCCTAACCTAATACGAGGTAACAACTAATGAACATCTCCTTTTCAATTCTCGCAGTTGTTGTCATCGGTTTGATTCCATTGATTGGAACGACGGCGGTGAATCTGCAGTATCTTTTCGGTGTGATTATTCCCTATGCCGCGGTCATTATTTTCGTGCTGGGGGTAATTTATCGGGTTGTAAAATGGGGCCGGTCACCGACTCCCTTTCGCATCCCTACCACTTGCGGCCAGCAGAAAACACTTCCCTGGATTAAACAGAATAGAATTGAAAATCCCAGCAACGTGGTCGGAGTCATAATCAGGATGGCGCTGGAAATTTTATTATTCCGGTCGCTGTTCAGAAACACCAGGGCTGAATTGAAAGAAGGGCCGAAGTTCGTTTATGGAGGGTTTCCCTGGCTCTGGCTGGCGGCCCTGGTTTTTCATTATGCCTTCCTGACTGTTGTTCTCAGGCATCTCAGGTTTTTCCTGGACCCGGTGCCTTTTTTTGTAGATTGGCTGCAATATCTTGACGGGATTCTGGAAGTCGGGCTGCCGATATACATGCTGAGCGGTTTTGCTCTTTTCGCCGCGGCTTCCTATCTTTTTATCAGGCGGCTCGTGGTGCCGCAACTGAGATACATTTCCCTGGTCAGTGATTATTTTCCTCTTTTCCTGATTCTGTGCATAGCTGGGACCGGAATTTTGATGCGGTATTTTTTCAAGGTGAATATCCTCAGCGTCAGGGAACTGGCCGTCAGCCTGGCCGGTTTCAGCCCCAAACTCCCGGAATATGGCATCGGCGGCTTTCATTATTTATTTTATATGCATCTGTTTTACGTCAGTGTTCTGGTCGCTTACTTCCCCTTTAGCAAACTCATGCACAGCGGAGGTGTTTTCTTAAGCCCGACCAGGAACCTTTCTAATAATAACCGTGCGGTCAGACATATTAATCCCTGGAATTATCCGGTCAAGGTTCATACCTATGAAGAATATGAGGATGATTTCAGAGAACAAATGAAAGAGGCACAAATACCAGTGGAGAGGGATTAAATAAAATGTCTAATGATCTTCCGACTCCTGAAGAGCTAGCAAAGATTGATCACAGGCCTCCTCATAAGGGGTGGATGGACACATCGGTGGAGTTCCGGCCGGGTACCTGGTGTTACCCTGCCAAGCCAAGCGCCCTGGAGATACTTGATATGCCGAATCCCAGGGAATGGATGCCGACCGACGAGGATTGGAAACTCCCCGAAAATTGGAAGGAAATTATCATAAACGGTCTTAAAGATAGACTGGATAAATTCCGTTCCCTGAAAATCTTCATGGACATCTGCGTGCGTTGCGGAGCTTGCGCTGACAAATGCCATTTTTTCCTTGGGTCCGGTGATCCTAAAAATATGCCCGTCCTCAGGGCCGAGCTTTTGAGGTCGGTCTATAAAAACGAGTTTACGCGGGCCGGAAAAATCCTGGGGAAATTGGTTGGAGCCAGAGAGCTGACCAAGGATGTAATCAAGGAATGGTTCAGCTATTTCTATCAGTGCAGTGAGTGCAGGCGCTGTTCGGTCTTCTGCCCCTATGGTATCGATACGGCCGAAATTACCATCTTGGGCCGTGAACTGCTCAATCTGGTCGGCTGCAACATCAACTGGGTTATCGAACCGGTCTCGAATTGTTTCATAACCGGGAACCACCTCGGCCTCAAGCCTCATACCTTCAAGGAAAACATCGAGTACATGGTCGAGGATATCGAGGAGTACGTGGGCATAAAGATTGAGCCGACTTTTAACCGGAAGGGCGCTGAAGTTCTTTTCATTACCCCTTCGGGAGATGTTTTCGCCGACCCCGGCATTTACACCCTCATGGGTTATCTCATGCTTTTCGAGCACATCGGCCTGGATTACACCTGGAGCACCTATGCCTCGGAAGGCGGAAACTTCGGGTTGTTCACCTCGCATGAGATGATGAAACGGCTCAACGCCAAGATGTACGCCGAAGCCGAAAGACTGGGCGTGAAATGGATTCTCGGCGGTGAGTGCGGGCACATGTGGCGTGTTGTCAACCAGTATATGGATACCCTGAACGGCCCGGCTGATTTTTTGGAGGTCCCTGTTTCCCCGATTACCGGAACAAGGTTTGACAATGCGGCTTCCACCAAGATGGTTCATATCACGGAATTCACGGCCGATCTGATTAAGCATAACCGGCTGAAATTGGATCCGAGCCGAAACGATTATTTGAAGGTCACCTTTCATGATTCCTGCAACCCGGCCCGGGCCATGGGCCTTTTTGAGGAGCCGCGGTATGTTATCAAGAGTGTTTGTAACAATTTTTACGAGATGCCGGAAAACACCATCAGGGAAAAAACTTTCTGCTGCGGCGGCGGTGCGGGCCTGAACACGGAAGAATATATGGAAATGCGGCTCAGGGGGGGCTTTCCCAGGGCAAACGCCGTGGACTACGTGCACCAGAAATACGGTGTAAACATGATGGCCTGCATTTGCGCCATTGACCGCGTTACGCTGCCACCGCTGATGGAATACTGGGTGCCGGAGGTCAATGTCTGCGGGGTCCATGAACTGGTGGCCAACGCCCTCGTCATGGAAGGGGAAAACGAGAGAGAGTATAACCTCCGGGGTGAATTAATTAAGGAAACGGAGGATAGTGAGGATGTATGATTCAGGCAAAATCATTACCGGTCTCGTTATTTTTTTCATCCTGATTACTTTCCCGTTCTGGTACAACCACGGGAAAGCCTCAACTGCGCCGGATCGCGTGCTGCCCAAGGATAAAAAAGAATGTGTCGAAGACATCTCTTATATGAGGTCGTCCCATATGCAGCTTCTGAACAACTGGCGAACCTTCGTCGTGCGTAAAGCCGACAGAATATATACAAATGGAGAAGGCAAGAGCTTTAATATAAGCCTGACGAATACCTGCCTGGATTGTCATACCAGCAAGGCTGATTTTTGCGATAAGTGCCACAATTATGCGGCTGTCGCGCCTTACTGCTGGACTTGTCATCTTACCGAAAAGGGGAATCCGTGATGGATAGCGACAGAAGAAAATTCCTGAAAATTGCCGGATTGTCTGTTCTGGGGTTGAGTGCCAAACCTGTTGTGGACTCGTTTGCTCAGGAAAAAGAACCCACCTACTCTCGGAACCCGAAAGCCCTGAAGGCGAAGCAATGGGCCATAGTCATTGATGTAAATAAATGCAAAGATGATTGTGATGACTGCATCGTTGCCTGCCACAGTGGACATAATGTTCCTGAAATCGACAAAGTTGAAAACGAGATAAAATGGATTTGGACCGACGAATTTGAACACGCCTTCCCGAATAAGGAGCAGGAGCATCTGGCGGAGCGTTTTAAACATAAGCCTTTCCTTGTACTCTGCAACCACTGTACAAACCCGCCCTGTGTCCAGGTCTGCCCCACCAAGGCCACCTTTAAACGGGATGATGGCATCGTTTTTATGGACTTTCATCGGTGTATCGGTTGCCGGTTTTGTATGGCTGCCTGCCCCTATGGTTCAAGAAGCTTCAACTGGTTTGACCCGAGGAAGTACCTGGAGAAGATCAATCCGAATTTCCCGACCAGGGCCAAGGGAGTTGTGGAAAAATGCACTTTTTGCGCTGAAAGGCTGGCCGTCGGGAAGATACCGCTCTGCGTGGAAGCATGTAAGGAAAATGCCTTGATTTTTGGCGATATTGAAGATCCCAACTCTCCGGTTAGAAAAATTCTCAAGGAAAAGTACGCCATTCGGCGTAAACCGGGTCTCGGGACTGGACCAAATATTTATTACGTAATATGAGGTCGTTATGCTAGAAAAACCACTGTTCGGAAGTAAAAAGTATTACGCGTGGATGACTGCCCTCCTTCTCGTAATCGGGGTGGGAGTGATTTCTTATCTTTACCAGCTCTATGTCGGCTTGGGTGTCACAGGCATGAGTCGGGACGTGTCCTGGGGTTTTTATATCGCCCAGCTTACCTTCCTCGTCGGCGTGGCTGCCTCGGCAGTTATGGTGGTCTTGCCTTACTACCTGCATAATTACAAGGAATTCGGCCGGATTACCATCCTGGGTGAGTTCTTGGCGGTTTCCGCAATTCTTATGTGCATGTTATTCGTTTTCGTCGATTTGGGCAAGCCGTTCAGACTGGTGAATATTTTCAGGTATCCTACGCCCAATTCCATTTTGTTCTGGGATGTCGTCGTTCTGACTGGATACCTCCTGCTCAATATTGTCATCGGTTGGATCACATTATCCGCCGAGGAGCAGGGAACTAAACCTCCAAGGTGGGTCAAGCCTTTAATTTACCTATCAATCCCCTGGGCCGTCAGCATCCATACTGTGACCGCTTTCCTGTACGCCGGACTCCCGGGGCGAAGTTACTGGATGACCGCCATTATGGCTCCCCGCTTTCTGGCCTCCGCTTTCGCGGCCGGCCCGGCGCTTTTAATCCTGCTGGCCTTTGTCATCAGGCGGTTTACAAGGTTCGACCCGGGCACAAAAGCGATTCAAACACTAGCCAAAATAGTGACTTACGCTATCATTATAAATATCTTTTTCTTCTTGCTCGAAGTCTTTACCGCATTTTACAGCCAGATACCCGAACACATGATTCACTTTAAATATCTTTTCTTCGGGATTGAAGGCAAGCACTTCCTGGTTCCTTTTATGTGGACTTCCATGACCCTTGCCTTCGTGGCCATCTTGATGTTGGTAATTCCGGCGGTGCGCAAGAACGAGAGGTTGCTCGGTTTGGCCTGCGTTTTGGTGATTGTATCCATTTGGATTGACAAAGGGCTTGGGCTGATCTCGGCCGGTTTCATTCCCAATCCGCTCCTCCATATAACCGAATATATTCCCACTATTCCGGAGCTTCTGATCTCGGTCGGGGTTTATTGCATTGGCTTGCTGGTATTAAGTGTCCTTTACAAGATCGCTGTGGGGGTCAAGGAAGAAGTTAACGCTTAAACCGGGAACCCCGCGGCGTATTACCAGTATTTTGGACAGGTTAATTTGGGGCGGATACTAAGTGTGGCTGAATGATGAAATTTTGCAGACATCTCTAACCTGATTTTTGTCATTGACTCAAAGGGGATTATCTAGACACGGATAAACCCCTTTTTTATTGCTGGCAGCGCCCAGATCTTAATGAACCGAGGCTTTTGTAAAATGAGTAATTTTGTTGAAATCGCGGAAGGGAACCATGAGTTCGGCTAAAGGACGAAGTTCTTAAGAGGTCTCCAAAAAGTAATGTCTGGCCCCTGGTTTGCCTGAACCGGCGACAAGCCGCATTCCCGGCAGGTCTCTCCAATAGATGATCGTCCGGTCCATGTCATGCCTCGCCATGGCTAGGTGATTGATCCCATTATATTTTGCCATATCTCGTCCTCCTTGCGAATTTGGTGCTTTTATGACTCATATAAAAGCTTATTCTGATGTTTTTATTTATTCAAGTGGTTGCCTTTTTTAATGAAGGTGTTGTTTTTATTTAAAATATTTATAATATCAACCAGATGACTAACTTGGCTAAAGCACTTTTTTCTCCTTGACAAGCTTAATTCTCATGTTGTACAAGTCATGAGGCTGTCTCGATATGGAACTGGGCTTTTTGTTTGTGAAAAAAAGCGCGGGGTGTTTATCGAATTAAGACTTAGCTCCATGTTTGAATAAGACGGTCCGGGCGGGTTAATTTAAGCTGCCCAGCCCCGGACCTGAAAAACTTCATGAACTAGCCTTACATGAGGCAGTTGGAAAGATTGGGTGCAAAGAGGCGCCTTTTATCAACTCTAAGGAGGTAAAGTAAAAATGGCTTGGCAGGTAACAGTGGATAAAGAAAAATGTGTCGGTTGCGAAGAATGTATAGAAGTATGTCCGGTTGACGTCTATGAACTTGTTGACGGCAAGTCTGAACCGGTCAACATGGACGAATGTTTGGGTTGTGAGAGCTGTATAGAAGTTTGCGAAGAAGACGCCATCACAGTTGAGGAGGTCTGATCTCCCGGTTTATGAACAAAAAATTTCGAGGCGCCAATCTGGATCGGATTAGCGCCTTTTTTTCGATCCGGGACCTCTTAAGAACAA